>JBDWKL010000015.1 GCA_039973685.1 Hyphomicrobiales bacterium | reverse complement strand
AAAATCCAGTCGGCATATTGGCCGAGGGTGGTCCATGTTTTTTGACCGTTGACGATATAATGATCGCCGTCGCGCTCGGCTTTGGTTTTGAGAGAAGCAAGGTCGGACCCAGCACCCGGTTCAGAGTACCCCTGACACCACCAATCTGTGCCGTCTAAAATGCGCGGCAGGTAATGGGATTTTTGCGCGTCGCTGCCAAATTTTAGTAAAACGGGCGCCAGCATATTAACGCCGAATGGCACGGTGCGGGGCGCGCCTGCAAGGGCAAATTCCTCTTCCACAATGTGCTTATCAATCGGGCTCCAACTCGTGCCGCCATATTCCTCAGGCCAACTTGGGGCGAGCCATCCACGCTCATTAAGAACGGCGTGCCATTCTTCATAATCTTCTTTCGTGAGACGCTGCCCCGCTTTGACTTTGTCACTTAACCGCTTGGTGAGTTTCTCTTTTAGAAAACCCTTCACCTCTTCACGGAACGCATCTTCTTTAGCGGAGAATTTTAGATCCATTTTTTATCCTGTGGGTAGTTCGAGCGCAGAGGTTAGAACGGCGGTTATCAAAAGGATGCCTGAAAATAATAAAACTTCAAGTCGAACGGAACGTGTGAAATGATTGAGTGCTTCTGGCTCGTTTTCTTTTAGTGCAGGAATGAACCTGTATTTGTTTAAAGCCGCGAGCCCAAGCAGCAGGATCACAAGCACTACCTTGCCGATTAAGAGCAATCCATATGCTGTGGTGAAAAGGGCGGTAACGCTGCCAACTAAAAATACCGACAAAACCAATCCAGCCACTAAAAGCGCGGGCACGACCAGCATGGCTTGTTTGCCAAAGCTTTCGGCTGTCGCAATTAGTTCATCTACTTTGTTATTTTGGGCTTGCCGATAGAGAGGCCAAAGCGCGCCGAGCCAAAAGCTGACTGCGAAAAGGTGAAGGGCAATCAAGCCTGCTGACACAGGTATATTGCCGTTTGTCGTGTGCCCAATGAGCGTGAATGAGATCACGATGAAAAGAGCGCCGATGCCCGCAACCCACCCGTAGATCACATTTATTGGCATTGGAATGAAAGAGGTGAGTAAAATCGTCAAAAGGCCAAGCAGTAGCACCTTGCTTGAAAGACCTAACGGTCCTTCCAAGATGATATTGATCATGTCTCGATCAACCATGCCTGCAAAGCCTTCATCAGCCAAAAATCCTGCTTGGGCGGCGACATGAAGTGCCAAGAATGAGAGAGCTATGAGCGAGGAAGCGCCAGAAAATAAGCGCGTTGGGCCATGTATGGCTGGGCCGTTGGGTCTGACTGAAATGAGGAATAATACCGTGCCAGCCGCAACAAAGCTGGTGACGTAAAGACCTGCTTTAATGAGTATTATGGCAAGGGTCCAACCGTCTTCCATGCTGTTTAATTTGGTTCAACAATCGAAAATTCGAGGCTGCCTTTTAACGCATGGCCATCTTTGCTGAGCGCACGCCATTCGACAACATAATCACCTGCCGTATTAGGTGCCGGCGAAAAGCGGATCATCTTGGTCGGTTCTTTGGTTGAAAGCGTGAGTTTCACCGGATCGTCTTCGTTGCGGGAGAGGCTTGCTTTAACAACGCGGGTTGGTTTGGAAAATGAGACTTCCAGATGTTTGGGAGCGACACGCAAACGCGCGCCATTTTCAGGGCTGCTGTTCGTCACAACAGAATGACTGAACGACAATGTCGTGGCGGTGAAAAGAAGGCAGATTGAAAGTAAAATAGATTTCATGGTTGGGTTCACTCAGTCATTTCTGGCATATATTGCGGGGCTTCTTCGCGTTCAAACATTCCGTAATCGCGCGATGTGTGGGTGAGGTTGGCATATTGAACGGCATCATTTTCTGTAAGGCTTGCCATCAATGTTTCGCCGTCCTTGAGTGTCGGGCAATCTTGAATATGAAGATAAACGCCTTCATTGTAAACGCTTTTAAAGCTCTCGCCTTCGCCGTCATAGGGCGCATCTTGGCTTATAATAATGGCATGGTAGCGCGGCGGTTTATCACCTTCTTCGCGATAACTGCCGTGGTTCTCAAAGCGTGAGATCGAGCCTTGTTCATCAAGGTTGATGATCGCCGTTCCTATGCGAATGCGGTAGTCAGAAAAATGCTTAGTGCGTCCGGCCATTTGGGTTTGGTGATGCGTGCCATTTGAGCGCCAGCTTGCAATGGCTGCTTCATCGCGCCAACGCGAGTGGGATAGGATAAGACCTTCTCTGCTCAAAGATTGGAACCGATCTAAGAACATTAATCCAGGCTCTGCCAACACCAATGGTTTTAGTTTGGTTGCGTGCGCGAAATAATGATCTTCGTGGCCGGCTCTTGGTTGCATTTCAAAGAGAAGAGTTTGCATGGCTCGCCTTGTAATTTGGGCTCACAGTAGTCGTCAGCCAGACAGGAGTTCTTGTCCTAATAGAATAAGCCCAGAAACGAGCATGAGTGCAATAAGCAGTCGTCTAAATTGATTGTCATTTAACCGTTTAAATACAGCAATACCGATGAGCGAGCCGATTAAAGCGGTCGGAACGACAAACACAAGGTTGGATAAAACGGGCGCTGTGTAAGCGCCTTTGAAGAAGAGCAGAACTGCTGCGACATTTAAAACAACCATGTTGAAAGGTTGGAGTAATGAGCGCTGTTCGGTTTTCGTCCAAGTGCGAAGCGCGCACCACATGGTTGGTATTGCACCAGACAACCCACCAAGCGCCCCCAAAATGCCACCGCTAAATCCGATCAGCGCGTCGAGGATGTAAGTCGGCTTTGAAATGAGAGGGAGATTTTTTCGAAAGGAAAAGAACCCGCCGTATGTAACGAGCAAAACTGCCACGATTAGTTTTAAAGCACGGACATCAATCACATCCAATAAATAGAGCCCGATAGGCATGGCAATGAGTGCTGGCAGCACGAACCGCAGGACGCGACGCCATTCAATGGTTTTCCAAACCAACACCATGCCTTGAATTCCTGAGATGATGGAAATCACCAGCACCATAGCAACGGCCTCCAAGGGAGGAATTGCTTGAAGCCAGAACCCGAGAGTGAGAAGCGCGGTGCCTGTACCTGCAAGACCATTTACAAACCCACCAGCAATTGCACCGGCTAGAAGGAACATCAAAACATCGTTTGTCATTCAGTCATTCCAGCCGTTGGTTGAGGTGAAATAAGGAGTGTTCATCGTGCACGATGTTTAATCTCAATTTGAAGGGGATGCCAAGCAGGAATTGCGGAGGGTCTTCGCAATGTCACCGTGCAAGGTTCTGTGTTAGGGTCGGTTATGCGGTGTTGGTATGTCATAGGTTTGTTTGTCGTTATCTGGTTGAGCGTTTCAACCTTTCAAACAAGCCCGCTTGCGGATGAAACTCTCAAATTGAGTGAATGCTCTTTTGAAAATGCGACACCAGTAACAATCACAAAAATTGATGATCACGGCGTTTTATTCTTGGATGATGCACGTCGCTTAAAACTTGCTGATTTGTTTTTCCCACTTAACAAAGAAACTGGAACACTTTCGTCCCAAACGCTTGCGAAAATGAGACGAATGATTGCGGGACATGAAATCCGCATTTTGGCCAGCGGGCCAGCGGACCGCTATGGCCGAGAGCCGGTGTTTTTATATGCCAAAGATGCGAGCGAGGAGCCTAATCTCGCCCAAGAAGCACTCATCCGTTCACGATCTGCTGCTTATATGCCTAATCCTCAATTGAGAAAAACTTTTGTGTCGAATTGTGAATTTGATCAAATAAAGGTCGATTTGATTGCAATAGCACCAAAAGAACCTACATTCGGGTCAGTAAGACAGGCTGGAATTGTTCCGGTCTTGTCAGCAAATAGTCAGCGATTGTGGGGCTTGGAGGGTGAATTCGTGATTATTCAAGGCACTGTCACTGAAGTCCGTCGCACGAAACGTGGCATTTCAATCAACTTTGGTGATAATTGGAAAAAAGATTTTACTGCCTATCTTTCTCCTTTAGTAAGTAAAACATTCGAGAATAGTGTGAATTTCAATTCCAATTTAGTGGGTCAGCAGGTACAGTTGAGAGGATTTTTAGACTTGTATTATGGCCCGAGTATGCGGATTGACCATCTGACGCAGATGGAGATGCTCAGCGAGTGACGAAGCATTTCTCCCTTGATAGACCACGCGATAAGCGTCGCCGTGGGCTTTTGGCCCGCGGGGTTTTCACGTGCGGGATAGCGCTGTTTCTCGCCTCCTGTTCAGACCTCGGCCTTTTGAGGGGTGGTCCTGATGTAACCAATGGGCCATCATCGACCATTAACGGCACGGCGATTGATACAAGCAAAGCAGCGCCTCCTGTGCCTAAAAGACGCACCAACAGCGCGCTTGTTAAGGCCTCTCAAAAAGAAAATAAACGAATTATCGCAGCCTATGGCGGTGTCTATACGAATCGTCAGGTCGAAAACCAATTGGCGCAGATTGTCTCAAGACTGGTTGCAAAATCAGAGGACCCATCGCAGCGGTTTCAAATTACGATATTGAATTCACCCACAGTCAACGCTTTCGCGCTGCCCGGTGGGTTTTTGTATATCACGCGCGGGCTGATTGCGTTGGCAAATGATGGCTCTGAAGTGGCCGCCGTTTTGGCTCATGAAATGGCGCATGTCACAAGCCAGCACGGACAACAAAGGCTGCAACAAGCGCGTAAAAGCGAAATTGTTGCAAAAGCGGTTCAAGGGGTGATTAGCGATACCTCAACCATTGAATCAATTCGCCAACAGCGACAATTAGCCTTTGCAGCATTTACTCAGCAGCAAGAATTAGATGCCGATCAAGTGGGCGTGAAAAATTCGGCACTTGCAGGATATGATCCCTTTGCGGCTTCCAGATTTTTGGAAACCATGGCGAACTATCAAAGCTACCGGACCACGGCGACGGTTGCGAAATCGAATGATGGTCCGAATTTTCTATCCTCTCACCCATCAACGCCAAGTCGCATTCAAAAGGCGCGGGCTACTGCCAGACAATTTGGTGCGCCTGGATTTGGGTCGAGCGATAAACAAGCCTATCTTCGATCAATTGATAGCATGATTTTTGGCGACGATCCGGCAGAGGGTTTTGTTCGTGACCGGTCATTCTTCCATCCGCAGTTGCTTTTCACCTTCTCTGTCCCAAGTGGCTATGTGATTGAAAATACGAGAGAAGCAGTTCTTGCAACCGCTGGTAACGGCGATGCGGTGCGCTTTGATGGTGTTGACCTTCCGGTAGGGGTGACGCTGCCACAATATTTGACGTCGGGTTGGTTGAACGGTCTTGATCCTAACTCGATCAGGTCGTTCACGGTCAATGGATCAGAGGCTGCCTCTGCAGTAGCTGCGGTCAATAATTGGAGTTTTAAGATCACGGTTATACGGTCGGCCACGTCGACGTATCGGATGATTTTCGCGACGCAATCACCATCGACCTTGTTTGATCGGGCGGTGAGTTCCACGGTTTCGAGTTTTAGAACGTTGTCACGAGGCGAAGCGCGAAGCCTTTCGCCATTACGCATTCGCATTGTGAAAGTAAAAAGTTCAGATAGCGTCAGCAGTCTTGCAGGTTCAATGCGCGGATTGGTGGCAAATCCGCCTGAAGCTTTCATGGTTTTGAACGGCTTGAGGCGTGGACAGAAAGTAGAAGCAGGATCACTGGTGAAAGTGATCTATGATGGAAACTCAGGCTAGGCGTCGTGCTGCGTCCTTACAGATCGCGTTAAACTGACTGTCAAAATGAAAAAACCCAGCTTGGACAACCAAACTGGGTTTTAATGATCTTGTATTCGAAGAGGTATTAAGCAGCAGCTTCTTCTTGCTTGCCGTCTGCATCATTTGCAGTTTCCGCTTCAGCAGCCTTAGCAACGCGGCGTGGGCTTTTTGCAAGGTTCACTTCGATCTTCTGAACGCTTTCGGTCACAGACAGCTTTTCAACGGCTGCGATTTCGCGAGCCATACGATCGAGGGCTTGCTCATAAAGTTGACGCTCTGAATAAGATTGCTCAGGTTGGTCTTCAGCGCGGAAGAGGTCACGAACAACTTCTGAAACAGACACGAGGTCACCAGAGTTAATCTTGGCTTCATATTCCTGCGCACGGCGGCTCCACATCGTGCGTTTAACACGAGCACGGCCTTGAAGTGTTTTAAGAGCCTTCGCAATGATTTCGTCGCTTGAGATTTTACGCATGCCAACTGAATCAGCTTTTGCTGTTGGAACTCGAAGGACCATTTTGTCTTGTTCAAATTCGATGACAAATAGTTCGAGTGTTAGGCCTGCAATTTCTTGTTCTTCGATGCCGACAATTTTACCAACGCCATGTGATGGATAAACAATGAACTCACCTGTTTTGAAACCTTGACGTTGTGTTGTTTTTTTAGTCGTAGCCATTAAAGAATATACTCCTGTTTGCCTAAGGTTTCCCAAGGGCTTCTGCTAATTACGAGCAAAGTGAAAGCTATCCATGCGCCCCATTCATAATTGGGAAGGAGCGTTAAAATTTTAACGAATTGGTGGGATTTATTTCCGCTGTTAAACTTTCAAGACAGGGTGCAACTTTGCTGTTATCCCCGTATGTACCATAAAAATCGTTAAAAATCAAAGATTATGTGCACCGCACACCGGATGTGAGGTGGTATGGTTAAGATTGCTCAAAAATTAACAAGTTATTTACACAAGTTAACCGCGAGAAAAATTACCCATTCAACTTAAGCGCGAATATGAGCTGTATTGTTTACGTTGGAAAGCTAGTTAATCACCAGTTCCAGGCGCTTCTGAAAAGTACTCTTTATACTTCTCTTCTTTGCCATCAAATTCTTCCGCTTCTGGAAGCTGGTCTTTTTTGACCGTAATATTCGGCCATTTCTCGGCGTAATCAGTATTGATTTTCAACCAATCTTCGAGGCCAGGCTCAGTATCCGGTTTAATGGCTTCAGCAGGGCACTCAGGTTCACAAACACCGCAATCAATGCATTCGTCTGGATGGATGACGAGCATATTCTCGCCTTCATAGAAGCAGTCCACAGGGCAAACTTCTACGCAGTCGGTGTATTTGCACTTAATACAATTGTCCGTCACGATGTATGTCACGGTGTTCTCCTGATACCTATTGCTGTTTCAATCATACCCGCCATTTTATGGGGGATTGAAAGCTGTCCCGCCGCGTTTATCGGGTTTTGGTTTGAAACTCAAGGGTGAGATATTCTGCGCATATGAAGAAAAGCAATATATTTTTCTAACATTGTTGCCAACAGGGCAGAACTCTAGCGAAATTCGCCTTTAAAGGCCTCAATTTGGCGTCGTTCCCGCTTATCAGGCCGTCTTTCCGGTGAGGGCGTTTTGTTTGATATTTTAGCTTGCTCAGATTTATCTGGAACGGGCGTTAGGTCTTCATACAGCAAAGCCGCCTCTGGGGCCGGTCCGCGACGAGAACCCAATGCTTCCACTCTCAAAACTTTAATTTGGCTATGCAAAGCGATGGTGAGCACGTCATCTACTTTTAGTCCATGACTTGCAGACGTGACTTTGTTGCGGTTCACGCGGATATGGCCTGCTTGAACGGCTTTTGAAGCTAAAGATCGTGTTTTTAACACCCGCGCATACCATAACCATTTATCAATCCTGATTTTTGGGCTGGCGGGTGTGCTCATAGGCGCTTACTTTTTCAATCCGGCTTTTAAGGCTGCCAATTTTGCAAAAGGAGAATCTGGATCGATCTTCTTTTCTTTTGGCTTGCCCGCATGATCAGGCTTGGATGATTTCGGCGGTCGTTTGCCTTTTCCGCCACCTTTGGCGTCATGTGTACCTTTATTAGAGCGAGGCTTACCCTTGCCGCCTTTATTGGCGTTTTCACGCGGACGGGTGGCATTGCCACGATTAGCTGGTTGTGGCCGCCAAATTTCTAGAATTTTCGGACCCGTTTCTTCCGCATTCTCGCCATCTGCCTCAGCTGCTACTTCGTTACTTGCTTGGGTTGCTTTAATCTCAGGGACTTCTGAAATTTCTGCAGGCAGTTCGCTTGGCGCTTCTTCGCTAACGGCTTCGGTCGCTGGTGCTTCTTCAGCAGGCAATTCGCGACGTTCGACACGGTAGCCGAGTGATTTTAAGACAGTCGCAAAATTATCGCCGGAACAACCAAGCAATGAAGTCATGGCAACCGTGACCGTAAAGCCAAACTCATTAAGAGCACCTTCTGGCGCTGTTGGCTCATTTTCTGTTGGTTTCCAAGAAATAAGCGGACGAATGATATCCGCCAGTCTTTCAAGAATATCAACGCGAACAGCGCGGCCACCCGATACTTTAAAACCTGCAACACGGTAAAGGTCGGCAGGAATTTCTGGATTGCTTTCAAACGATGTGCGACCAGCAGCAGACATAGATGGTACTTCGCTAATGCCGGGATTGTCTGTTTGATCTTCTTTCAAACCCCATAGCATTGCCACCAAGGAGGCGGGCGCTGGTTTCAGCAAAACAGGGATGAAGATGTGATACGCACCGAAGCGAACACCCAATTTTCTTAAAGAACCACGGGCTGTTTGATCGAGGTTTTGAATATCATTAGCAATTTCTCGCCGGTCAATCACACCAAAATTTTCAGCCAATTGAAACGCGATGCCGCGCGCTAGACCTTCTAGGCCCTCAGCTTTTCTAAGATCAGCAAGGGGCTGCAATACGGTCGCGACTTGATTATCAAGCCATAGACGGAGACGGTTCGTAACTTTTTCTTGCGCTGGGCCGGTTAGTTGGTCATCAGCAAGCACAATGAAGTTAGGTGCAAGGAAGTCATCGCTCGCGGTAACACGGGCAATAACGGCGCCAAGCCAGCGAATAGTGAAGTCTGAAGAGAGAACGAAGGCTTCATTGGGCGCTTTTGCAATCCGCTCCGCGCGTTTTTCTATTTCGCCCGCCAATGCTTTTTGAGCGGCAGCACGCACGGTTTTGGCTTCAGAGCCAGAACTGGCAGATGGGTCTGGCGAAAATCTTAGGCCTTCAAGTTTGCCAATGTTTTCCCCTTCAACGATTGCATCACCATCAGGGGTTATTTCAGCTTCGAGCATTGTGCTTTCTCTCAATTTCTTCATCAAAACGCTGGTGCGTCTATCTACAAAACGTTGTGTCAACTTATCATGTAACGCATCAGAAAGGCGATCTTCTACCTGACGTGTTTCATCGCGCCAATGAGTAGAGTTTTGCAGCCAATCATGTCTATTTGCAAGATAAGTCCACGTACGTATATGTGCGATACGGTTAGATAATGTGTCGATGTCCCCGTCAAGTCGATCAGCATGTGCAATTTGACTTGCAAACCAATCTTCTTTGATTGTTCCATGTTTTTGTAACTGTCCAAAGACTGTTAGCACTAAATCGGCGTGTTCGGCAGGGGCAATTTTGCGATAATCTGGCAAACAGCACACATCCCACAATCTCTCCACATCATCAGCGTTGGCTATTAGGTCGCGCGTTTCGTTGTCGCGCATGGCTGCTTCAAGGGTTGTGATGTCATCGCCAACTGGCGCTTTTACAAGGCGCGGGGAGGTGGGGGCGGCATCAAAACTATCGCGTAGAGCGCGCATTGAAGAAAAATCAAGCTTGCTGGTGCGCCATTGAAATACTTTCAACGGTTCAAAGACGTGGCTTTCTAGCTGTTCTGCAAGGGCTTCATCTAAAGGCTCAACGCGTGATGTGACACCAAAGGTGCCGTTTTGCGTGTGTCGTCCGGCACGGCCAACGATTTGGCCAAGTTCTGCAGGAGTAAGATTTCGAAATTGAAAGCCGTCAAACTTTTGCATGGCAGCAAGGGCCACGTGGTTGACGTCAAGGTTTAGGCCCATGCCGATAGCGTCTGTTGCAACCAGATAATCGACGTCGCCATTTTGAAAAAGCTCAACTTGTGCATTGCGGGTGCGCGGGCTGAGACTGCCAAGAACCACCGCAGCACCGCCACTTTGGCGTCTAATAAGCTCGGCGATTGCATAAACATCTTGGCTGGAAAAGGCGACAATGGCTGAGCGTCTGGGCAGACGCGAAATTTTCTTTGCGCCGACATACGAGAGTTCAGACATGCGTGGGCGGGTGATAACATTGAGACCTGGAATGAGTTCTTCAAGCACAGGCCGTGCCGTTGATGCCCCAAGCAGCAGGGTCTCGTTGGATCCGCGCATATTTAAGATGCGGTTGGTGAAGATATGGCCGCGTTCGAGAGTTTGGGCCAATTGCACTTCATCAATCGCCACAAAGTTCACTGTCAAATCAAGCGGCATTGCCTCGACGGTGCAAATCCAAAAGCGAGGCATGTCAGGCACAATTTTCTCTTCGCCCGTGACTAGCGCCACATTGTGCTCGCCAACTTTAGCGACGACCTTGGTATAGACCTCACGCGCAAGCAGACGCAGCGGCAGACCCATAATGCCAGTTTCGTGAGAGACCATGCGCTCGATTGCGTGATGGGTTTTGCCCGTATTGGTCGGTCCAAGCACAGCCGTCACACCGCGCGCAGAAGCAACACGGACAGTTTCGCCGTGTCCAGTGGTGATTGTTAGGCGGGGCTGATTGATATCGTACATAAGTAAAATGACGGAGGAACGCGGGTAGTTTCAAATTGATACATACCGCCTGTTAAGCGCAAGCTAAAACTTTGGGCAGACGTGATTTTATTCGGTTAAAAATGGCCAATTGTTAAGGAACGGAACGAGGCAGGAACAAACCGTGCCCGAATCAGTGATTCAAGGAAGTTCACATCTTGTTCTTCTCAATATGTTGTGAATCATTTCTCCATGTAAGCTATATATTGAATCTAAGTGACTCAAATATATAGGTTTTTTAAAGTGGAGCGTTAACCAATTTATTCAAGGTGTTTCACAGCGAAGCAATTCTCTTTTTAAAGTCTTAATCGACGCTCTTGTGGTCATTGGTTTCTTTTAACGAACAGTCCAACCAGAGAACAAACCCTGTCCGAATCAGGAGATTTCCCGTGTATATGATTTGTTCACCACCAGATGCTGTGGTTTTGCGTCGACTGATTACTAATTTTGAAAATTCGTAAGCTTAAAGGCGTCTTAAACGGTTAATTCAGTGTTCAACTCCGTTACTCAATGATTTCAATGCGCCTTCGGGGACACGCATGAATTTCTTTATGAAACGTTGATGGCGGGTTATGGCTTTCTCGGTGTTTGTTAACACTTCAGGCCAAGCCATGAACAAACCCTGTCCGAATCAGGAGAACCAATAGGTTTCTGTTCTGTTCCTACAAGACCTAGGGGGTAAGAGGGTTTTCATTGTCTATTGAGTTTAAAAATAATCGAGTAAACAGCTGTTTTAATTAACTAATTTTTTGAAAACTGTCTTGGTTTGATACACATGCATCCACGATGCCCAACAATGAACGTGAATTCGTGGAAATTCGCACAGTTGATGGTGAAGATAACTCAATCTCAAGTGCTCATCTGCGGGTGGACACAGTTTAACGCTGAGCAAATCGGATGTTCTGCTGAATGAATGGTTATCTTTTGAGACGGCGAAACGACGGGCAAGGCCTGGCGGCAGCGGTTTGGGCTGGTCGTTGGTCTATTTTATTGTGATGAGGCTGTATCTGTGCCGGCAACTTGGAAAATATTAGCCGACAAAGCGAGGGTGCCGATTTTTGTGCCGATACTCAAATGAACGGGTACCAAAGTTGGTATGCCTTTAATCGGGGCCAGCCATAATTCCATATTTTGGTTGTTTGCTAAATATACGGTGGCTTTTCTTGTCGGACGATGGCCTGCAATTGGCACGTAGCGGGCTTTGCAAACCACAACAGGACCGTTGTAGCCGTCACGCCCTCCCAAATTCGCATTTTTTGTCGTGCTGAAAGACAATCGGATATCGAACCTTTGCCATCCATCAAAAACAGGAATTGTTCTATTGCAGGCTTTGGCAGGCTCAATTTTTCCATCACGGTCTAGCGGTACCATAAAGGCTGAAAGTGGGTCCAAAATACTGCGATGGTGTTTTTTCAAAACGGGGATACGGTCCGCGCGCTTTAAAAGTGGTGGGGCGGCAACTAGACGTTTGATGTTGCCTTTAGACATGGACATGCGCACTTTGGTGATGAGCTTGTCATCGACTGTGTCCATGCTGAAATTGCTTGGGAATGCTCGGTTTTTTCCGACAACGCCTTCTGCACGCAGTGTTCCACGTCCATCAGACACCAAACGGCTGACCCCAGCTGTGCGCCCATTTGCTGAGATTTTGAAGTTCTTACCGTTAAAAACGGTGTTGACGCGCGCATTGCCAATGGGGATGCCTGCAATCGAAATGCCATACTTAGTGAAGACGCGCACTGTGTCTGCTGCAAAACTTTGTCCGACAGACGCGACTAAAAGAGGCGTTACCGCTAAAAGTGGCGCTGATTTTTTTAAGTAGTGCTTGATCGAGACTAACGACAAAGACCCGGGAACCTTCTGTAAAATCATATTAACCTTGTCCCGCACTAATTACGGAATAAGGTTAATATATGACAACCAACAACGCATTTATAGACAAAATTCATGGTATGGGGTGGGTTGGTTGGTGTTGAAAGTGGTAATTGCAGAAAAATCGATCATGATGAGCGATGAATCTGCTGTTCTTGCTTGACGAATTGCCAGCTAGCTCGTATGAACGGCGAAATTTCCGACATTGTCACGCGTCGATGCCGACTTTCAGTAATGATTGCTGCACCGTGCCCTATGTCAAACCAAGAAATCAAGCGAGGCAATTGCCCGCTTATATGAAGTAAAAAAGGATAGAGATATGGCTCGCCGCTGCGAACTTACTGGCAAGGCTGTAATGTCTGGCAACAACGTCAGCCACGCACAAAACAAAACGCGCCGTCGTTTTTTGCCTAACCTTTGTAATGTAACTTTGATGAGCGAAGCGCTTGATCAAAAGTTTTCATTGAAAGTTTCTGCAAGTGCTCTGCGTACGGTTGAACACCGTGGCGGTTTGGACCTCTTCCTTGCGAAAGCAAAAGAAGCTGAGCTTTCTGACCGTGCTAAATTGATCAAGCGTCAACTTGAGCGCAAATTGGCAGAAGCTGCTGCTTAAGCACTGCTTTTAAACCAAAAAGAATTTTGAACCCGGTTGATTTTAATCAGCCGGGTTTTTCACTTTCATACACATGCGCGTGAGGCGGGGCTTGCGGCTCTTAATCTTAGTGTGTGGGTGTTGTATTGCTTTTCAAAAGCATTGAGGCTTTCAGCCCTTTTGGAGAGACGAATGTTCCAACGATTGAAATCTGTTTTGTTCTCACGCGCTGGAGCCTTGGTGACAGCATCGTTGATTGCTGCTTCGGCAACTGCATTCTTGGTTGATCGCACGGCTGCTCAATCAAGCGATGACGCTGCTCCAGCTGAACTGGTTGTTGAAAAATCCATTGAAGACCTCTCCATGCTGGCTTTGATAGGCTCGAGCGACGAACGCCTTGACGCGTTGGATAAATTGGTTGCTCGCGGCAACAAAGATATTGTTCCAACGCTTGTTATGATGCTTCGTATTGGCGGAAACTATAAGCCGATGGCAGCAGCCTTATCTAAATTGATAGGGACAGAGATTGTTACTTGGCGTGATGCGATGTTGTGGCAGGAAACACACCCAGAAATTGTGCCTCATGAAAGCTATCGCACGATAAAGCTGCGGTTCTTTTACAATATCGATCCAAAGTTCGAACAGTTCTTTGACCCTAAATATTCTTCTCGTGAGAAGATGAAAATTCGCCTTGAGGAAATTACGTGGGGCGGCGTGCGGGTTGATGGCATTCCATCGCTCGACAATCCAAAACTCGTGGATGTAAAAGACGCAGGCTATATGCTCAATACCGATCTCGTCTTTGGTGTTGAAATCAACGGCGATGTGCGCGCTTATCCGCTGCGTGTTATGGGTTGGCACGAAATGTTCAACGACGTTATTGGCGGCGTTCCTGTCGCCCTTGCTTACTGCACTTTGTGTGGGGCAGGCATTTTGTTTGAAACCCAATTAGAAGGCCGCGAAAAGCCGTTGGTGTTTGGCTCGTCAGGCTTTCTCTACCGCTCAAACAAACTGATGTTTGATCGCGAAACCAATTCACTTTGGAATCAATTTACGGGTGAGCCTGTTGCAGGTAAATTGGTTGATGAGAATATTAAGTTGAAAATCCGCCCTGTGACCATCACATCGTGGGAAGCATGGCGCAAGCAGCATCCAGATACCAAAGTGTTGTCACTGGATACGGGCCACTTGCGTGATTACGGTTCTGGCGTTGTTTACAACGAATATTTCTCAAGCCCAGATTTGATGTTCCCGACGCGTGTGCGCGATGAGAGCGATGTAAAGCGCAAAGAATTTGTGTTTGGCATTCGCGATTTTGGCGCAGCGAAAGCATGGCCAGTAAAGGCATTCAGCGACAAAAAAATTATCAATGACACAATGGCAGGCAATAATATTGTGCTTATTGGCGACGCTGATACCCGCACGGTTCGGGCCTATCAACGTGGTGATCAAACCTTCAATGCAGGTAGTGTTGACGGTGTTATCAAGTCAGAGGCCGGCGACTGGAAGATCTCGGAAGATTTTCTGATTGGACCAAACGGCGAAGAGCTCGCCCGTGTTGCAGGTCATGTGGCTTATTGGTTCGCGTGGGATGGCTATCTTGGTGTAGAGAGCGAACTCTATAAGGGCTAGAAGCAGCTCTTTCTAACCAGGAAATGACTTTGCGGGCATTTTCTCGTTTAGCTCACCATCTTAACTGGTATTGCTGAGCGCTGTGCCGTTTTGATGAAGCTTACCACCTCTGACATCGGCATTGGTTGTGCAAACAAGAAACCTTGAATAAGTGAAACGCCTAGGTTTTTGGTTGTTTCCAATTGTTCATCGGTCTCAACACCCTCTGCAATGAGTTTGAATTCCATTGACTGGCTCAAGTCCGTCAGTGCTTTAACAATGGCGCGATCTTTCGGGTTGTTCTCAATATCGATAATAAAGGAACGATCGATCTTGACGGTGTCAAAGGGCACATTCTTCAATAGGCTGATAGATGAGTGGCCTGTACCAAAATCATCCAATGCAATCCGGCACCCTGCGTCTTTGAGTAGCGTTAGTTTTTTTAAATAATCATCGCTATTTTTGCCGAAAATACAGTTTTCGCTGACTTCCAAAGATAGATTGGGCCCATAAAGCCCATTGTCTGCAATGGCTTTCGCTGTTTCAAGAACAAAACCTTTGCGCTCGAGGTCACCATCATTGATGTTAACGCCGACATATCCGAAGGGGACTTTCTCGGCTTTCCAAAAGCCCATATGCCCTGTTACAAGCCGGATCATTTCCTTGCCAAGCAATGCGGAGATTTCGGGATCTTCAAGAGCTGTGAAAAAAGCCGCTGGTGATAAAACACCCTTTACTGGATGCATCCAACGCGCCAACGCTTCAAGCCCAACAAGTTGCCCTGTTTCCGCGTTTATAATGGGCTGGTAATACGGCATGATTTGTTGCGACAAAATAGCATTCTTGAAAGACCGCTTTAATGCAGCGCGCGCACGGTGAGCTGATGCAAAATCTGGCGTAAAGGTTTTATGGATGTTGACGCCTATTTCCTGCGTTTGTTTTAAGGTCAAAGAGGCATTGCGCAGCAAATTATCAAACGTGTCTGCATGCTCTGGATATTGAGCTGAACCACTGTTCAAATCGACTAAAACCTTGCGGTTTTCGATGTCCATTTGAAAGCCACGTTTCAATTTTGGTGTTATGAATTCTTGCCTCTTATTAAAAAGATATTGTGGCATTAAGATTGCGAAGGTCGCGCCGCTGATGCGACCAATGATGCTTCTTTTTCCGCATTGGGCTTCAAGAATTGCAGCCATTTCCTGTAAAACAGTATCACCAAAATTATGGCTTGATATGTCATTGATCTCGGCAAGGTTCCTCAATTCAACCAGAGTTAAAACCCAAGGAGAACTATCTTTCCCTGTGATTTTCAGTTGCGCTTCCGCAGCTTCATGCAGCGCGTTGCGATTTAATACCTTCGTCAAGGGATCATAAGTTTCAAAGAACGAAGCTTTCTTTTCCAGTGCAAGGCTTTGTTCTCTTGCTAGCCAATAGTTGCGTGCGGGTACGGCGAAGAAGCCGCCCAACAGCGCCATTATCAATGTAAAGCCGCCATAGTGATAAAGTGTGTAGCTTGCGGCACTCGCCTCAATGTTCACGAGTGTCCGGAGGATATACATGACTTCGCCATTGATTTTGACAGAGTAAAAAACCTCAGCGTAAACAGTTGGCGCTTCGATGCCGTCGCCCGTTTGAACGTATGTTCTTGTTTGGTGATCACTGGCTATTCGTGCGGATTTCATCCAATCGATTGACACCTGTTGCAGTGACTTTCCTTTGGTCTGCCATGCTTTGTGCAACTTTTTCTTGCTGGTCAAAATATGTTTCATAACCGAGTGAGAAAAGTGTGGCGGAAGAGATGATGCTTTTTCCTTGAATGTGTCGGTCTTAAAATTTTTGTCTGGCTTTGCATGGGTCCGACGGACAAGAATTTTCTGTGATTTTTTGTTGTGCTTTGTGAAATAAGAGCCAAGGCTGATGCTGCAATAGCAATCAGAATTGACGACATCTATCTGGAAAACGTCGCTGGTTTTGACGATGTCTGTTGCAAGCCGCGCAAGGTTTTCTGTGCGAAGCGCGCCCTGAAGATTTTTAAAGCTCTCATAATATTGGCGGTCGCCGAGATCAGGAATATGATGGGCTATGTGCTTGGACCAATTAATACCGGTTTTCTCGGCATTATTGGATAAAGCGCGATTGATAGAAAAATTAAGCGCACTGATGCTTGCCGTGAAAAAAATCACAACCGCTAAGCAGATCAGTCCAATAGTGCGTTTATGTTTGTTTTTCATAACCATGACCACCCAAAATGAAGCCTAATTCCACGGTAATGAAGGTCCGTCACAATCGAGTTAATTGGGTTTGGGATTCGAATTACATCGCAAATGAATAGTGAATAAATTTTGCTAGATTTTAGGAGGTAGTTATTAGGAGGGTAGTAAAATTTCGATGATTTTTTTCATAAATAAATTGACAAAAAATATAAAACACCCGTTTGCAAAACGGGAGAAAATAATGATTTCAAGGACGAAATTGAAGCGTCAGATGATAGCTTTATTCCCCCTTAGTATTTGTTTTAATTGATATTTTTATATTTTTTAATGCCAGATAAGGGAAAGCGAATTTACTTAAGCTAATCTTAATCCTCCGCGCCCATTAATCCATCTTGGGAGATATTTTTATTGCTGGAGTATGGCAAATTGGTAACAAAATTTTTGGACAAATTCAAAGTAAGTGTAAGAATATTCTTTCTTTCAATAATAGCGGTCTTTGGCACCGTTATTTTGTCGATCACCTATTTGGTGGGTGAAAGTCAAACCCATACAGCTGTCGAAGATGAGCTTAGTTATGCTCACTTAGAAGAATTGGTTTTGATGGTCAAAATTGATACCTTGCAAATGAGGCGTAGTGAGAAGGATTTTCTAATTAGAAAAGACCCTAAATACGTTTCAAAGTATCAAGCTGCGGCTGAAAATGCAGAAAAACACCTCTCCCAAATTTCCAAGCTAAGTGTTGCAGCTTCTTATGACGAAATTATTAGCACACTTATGTCAGGCGTGGGCGCACACAAGCAACAGTTTTCAAAAACAGTAAATTTGATTGAGACTCTCGGTTTGGATGAGAAGTCTGGTCTGCAAGGTGAATTGCGGGAAGCTGTTCACGGTGTTGAGGAAAAGCTTAAGGCAACAAACCTTGATCCACTTATGGTGAAGATGCTGATGATGCGCCGCCATGAAAAAGATTTCATTTTGCGTGGGTTGGAGAAGTATATTACTCGCCAGACCGAACGCCATGATGAGTTTAAATCTATTCTCGCTACAACGAATCTTTCTACAGCGAATAAAAGTGAAATCTCCACTTTGATGAACGCATATCACAAGCAATTTGGAGAATATGCTGAGATTGCAAAGACGTTGAAGCCTGAAACGAAGAAACTCAGTAAAGTTTTCGCTGACATGGCCCCGTCTTTTGATTCACTGGAACAAGCGAGCCTGGCTGGAGTTGCGAAAGCGAAATTGACACTAAAACAATCCGCATCGCAAACTAAGACAACGATACTCTCTACCGCCGCAATGATTTTGGTCCTCACCATCGGATTGGCATACTTGATTGGTAGAAGCATTGTCGGTCCAATTAAAAAGATTACCGATGCAATGCGTCAGCTTGCTGGCGGAGACACCTCTATTGCAGTGCCACAGGTTGATTCGAAAAATGAAATTGGCGAAATGTCGCGTGCTTTGTTGTTCTTCAAAGAGAATATAATTGAGAATGAGAAACGCGCTGCAGAACGTGCTACTGATCAAGCTCAACAGCTTGACCGTGCGCGGAAGATCGAGGTTATCAATAATAACTTCGATACAGGCATCAGATCCGTTCTTGATACCGTTTCAAATTCGACGTCTATCTTGAAAGAGACGGCTCAACGCATGTCTTCGATATCGGATGAAACCAACAGCCAAGCGCAGATCGTTGCCTCTACATCTGAAAGTGCAACGGTGAACATCGGCTTGGTCGCCGAGGCGACAAAGGGTCTCTCTCTATCAATTTCAGAGATCGGCGAACAGGTCACTCATTCGACAACAATTTCAAATGATGCTGCTGCGAAAGCAAACGCAACGCAAAAGACAGTGCAAGGGCTTGTGAATGCAGCAGGCCGCATTGGTGAAGCCGTAACCTTGATCAATGACATTGCTGAACAAACAAACCTTTTGGCTCTTAATGCGACAATTGAAGCGGCGCGTGCAGGCGAGGCGGGCAGAGGCTTTGCTGTCGTTGCAAGTGAGGTGAAAAGTCTCTCTGGGCAAACCGCTGTGGCTGTTGAAGAGATTAGTAAACAGATCAGTGCAGTTCAAAATGAAACTCAAAATGCTGTTTCTGCAATTGATGATATTGTCGGCATTATTGACGGCATGGAGCATGTGGCAACAAACATTTCTGCCGCCGTCCTAGAACAAGATGTGACGACGTCTGAAATTGCAAACAACATCAATGATGTTTCACAAGGCACAGCTGAGGTCTCAACCACGATCACGCGTGTAAGCCAGATCGCTGGAGATGCTGGCAATGAAGCAAGATCTGTTCTGGATGCTTCGGACCAGCTCACTCAAAAATCTCAAGAGTTACGCAGCATGGTTGAAAGCTTCCTGAGCGAGGTGAAAGCAGCTTAAGGTTGGTATGATCTCTAAACCGAGGTTCTTTAAAATGGTTCGTCGTTTGGGTTGCTGCATTTCTTTCTAAGAGGGTGGCGTTTTGCAAGATGAGGCTATTCGTTGTATTTAGATTTAAGTGAATATGAGATGGTCTAAGGGGTTGAGTAGTGAAATTAAGTTATGTCGCAATAGCATTGGTTTTTACTCTTCCCACATCTGCACAAGCCCAATCGACGCACGAAGCCTCGCTTTGTACGGCTGCAAAAACCAACCAAGTTGTTGAGATAGTCTACGACAAAGATGCCAGCAAAGGATGCCTTCCGCGTCTTGTCGATGTGCATCAAGTCGCCATCGGTCATAACGGCAAATTATATATGCATGGTTGGCAAAGTCGTGGCTGCACAAAGGGTCGCGACTACGCTTCCAAACGGATTTTCAGGTTTGATAAAATCAAGTCAGTTAAGGTTATTGACGGCGCATTTAATGAAAAATCGCAATCAATTAAAGCTGAAGGGTGGAAAGGGTGCATCGGCACCAATTGTTTTATCAAAGAGAATATTTGCCAGTAGTACTGACTGGCCCGTGCCACCTTTAAACGACTAGGTGAGCGTAAAGTTGGCGGCCATCAAGCCTCTTGCGTATTCCAACCGCTCATAAAAAAACCACGAAACATCAAAATCTAAGATGTTCCGTGGTCCTAAAGTTCGCAAGCAACAGGTTTTACCCCTCAGATTGCTTCAATCTTTGGCGCAAAGTGCGCAGGCGCAAAGCGTTCAACTTAATAAATCCAGCCGCGTCATTGTGGTCATAGTCCACGGCGCCATCTTCAAAGGTCACGAGGTCTTCTGAGTAGAGCGTGTATGGTGATGAACGGGCGAGTAGGATGACGTTGCCTTTATAAAGTTTCAGCGTCACGGTGCCTGTTACCATTTCTTGGCTTTTGTCGATCAATGATTGCAGCATTTCGCGCTCAGGCGAGAACCAGAAGCCGTTATAGATAAGCTCTGCATAACGCGGCATGATCTCGTCTTTAAGGTGGGCAGCACCACGGTCAAGCGTGATCGATTCAATGCCACGGTGTGCGGTGAGCAAGATCGTGCCACCCGGTGTTTCATACATGCCGCGAGACTTCATGCCGACGAAGCGGTTTTCAACAAGGTCGAGGCGACCAATGCCATTCTCATAGCCATATTTGTTGAGCGCTGTCAGCATTTCTGCTGGCGTCATATTCTCACCGTTGATGGAAACAGCGTCGCCTTTTTCAAAACCAACTTCGATGATCGTCGGCTTGTCTGGCGCTTCTTCTGGCGAGATTGTGCGGGAGAAAACGTATGGTGGGCATTCAATCGCTGGGTCTTCTAGCACTTTACCTTCTGATGAGGTGTGTAGGAGGTTCGCATCCACGGAGAAGGGTGCTTCGCCGCGTTTGTCTTTGGCGATTGGAATTTGGTTTTTCTCGGCAAATTCAATGAGCTTCGTGCGGCTTGTTAAATCCCATTCACGCCAAGGGGCGATCACTTTGATGTCTGGGTTGAGAGCATAATAGCCAAGTTCGAAACGTACTTGGTCGTTACCTTTGCCCGTTGCGCCGTGGCAAACAGCGTCAGCACCGGTTTCAGCAGCGATCTCGATTTGACGTTTAGAGATAAGTGGGCGGGCAATCGATGTGCCGAGTAAGTAGACACCTTCATAAAGCGCATTAGCGCGGAACATAGGGAAAACGAAATCGCGGACAAACTCTTCGCGAAGGTCTTCAACGTAAATTTCTTTAATGCCCATCATTTCGGCTTTTTTGCGGGCTGGTTCCAGCTCTTCGCCTTGGCCAAGATCAGCGGTGAAGGTTACCACTTCACATTCATATTCTTGCTGCAACCATTTTAGAATAATGGAGGTATCTAGGCCGCCAGAATAGGCTAGGACGACTTTGTTGATTTTGGATTTATCAAATTCAGACATGGGAGAGGTCTCTTACGTTCACGATGGTCAGGATTTGGGCCGCACTTTATCCATCACAGATGAATAGGCAAGATAAAAGCGGATATTATAAAACAGCTATGCCGTTTCATTGTTGCGTTTGTTGGGTGTTGGGTACAACACTATGAGCCAAACACAAACCCAGTAGCTTAATGATGGCTGCTTATTTTCTCTCAAGGTTATCGATGGACTTCTTGCCGACCCTTCCTGTTTTTCTTGCTTTCCTCGCGGCCGTTTTCGTTTTGTCGATCACGCCAGGACCAGACATGATTTTCTTCCTCGGCAAAGCAATCAGTCAATCGCGTGCTGCTGGTTTCGCCGCCATGTTTGGTGCGACGGCTGGCATCTTCGTTCATACCATTATGGTGGCGGTTGGATTGTCTGCCCTATTGGCCGCATCACAAACCGCTTTTACCGTGTTGAAGGTGATAGGCGCTTTATATCTCGCGTGGCTCGCCTTTGAAGCTTTGCGCGGTGGTTCTGCGTTTTCGCTTGATGGCCAAAAGGGGAAAACACGATCGCTCAAGGCCGTCTTCATGAAGGCGGTTGGGATTAACTTGCTCAATCCAAAAATCATCGTCTTCTTCGTAACGTTCCTGCCGCAATTTGTGTCATCGAATGATGCGAACGCGCTTGGTAAGCTCTTGTTCCTCGGCACGACGTTTGCGGTGTTTGCGATGTTCATTGTGGCGCCGATGATTTTCTACGCCGATAAAATAGCGACACTCCTGAAGCGCTCCCCGAAGGTCGCTCGCTCCATAGACTATATTTTCGCCGGTGTTTTAGGTGGTTTCGCAATAAAGCTGTTGCTCACCCAAGCGCGTTAGAGCGTTACTTTGCTGCGCCAATTTCCGGCAGAGCGACCTGCAATTAGCCAATAGATGAAACCGGCAACAAAGCCAGCAGCTAAGGTGATGATGATATCTTGCTGAGGGGGTTGGGATGCCAGATTACTCGCAACCAGCAAGAGATAAAGCGCAATCGCGCCGCCGCCGAGCACGTGCACGGTGAGGGATCGCCATGAAAGGCCTTCGGTAATCAGACCGTAGACGGCAGCAGGTGTGGCGGCTGCGGATAAGATGCTGACATAGGCGTAAATGCCAATCGTGCTGTACGCAAACAAATTGATGATGTCTTGTTCGGGCGTTTGGCTTGTAAAATCGACATAGTTGATTTGCCAGCCCCAAATGGCGGCTGCGATGGTTGCCAGACCTGCACAAACGGCAAAGATATAAGCCAGCACCAATACGAATAATCGGGTGAGGACGCGGAAGAATAAAACCATGTTTTGCTAGCTCTTGTTTTTGTCCATCACGGTGCGATCCGTGCGAAATCGCGGCAACCCGTAAATGTGTTCTGGGGGGGCTTCGGTCGGCCCGCCTGATTTTACAGGACGTTCTGCAAATTTGCCCAAGGTCGCGATCCGGTCATACATAACGATGGCGCCAGCCGTTGCCACATTAATGCAAAAGCTGGTCGGAATTTTGATGACGAAATCACAAAGCGCTGTCATCTCCGGAGAGAGTGACGCACGTTCTGGGCCTAGAACATAAGCAGCCCGCGGTGGGTGGCGAAAGCTTGGTAGTTCAATCGCATCATCTGTCAGCTCTATGCCGATGAGCTTGCAGTCTTTCGGCAGTTGCATCGCCTCGACATTTTCAAACGGATAATAGGGAATGTTCTCGCTGGTGCGTGATGTGTCGCCACCAAATCGCATGACTTTGGTTTCCGCGTTGACGGTAAAAAAGAAGCTTGCCCCGAAAGCGTGAGCTGTCCGTATCAAATTGCCGAAATTTCCTGTTTTGGAAAGGCCTTCAACCCCAACTGCAAAATAACCGCGCATATATCCATTCCCCTTGTTCAATGTGTTGATACTGGGCGCGTTGGGAATTGTCCAATTTGATCGACGGTTCTTTTGATGAGGTGTTCAGCTAATTTAGCCTGAATGTGATTTTGGGGGGACGAGGAGCGGCAGGCAGGGCGATCACTTTCGTCATGCAAGCTCCAGAAGTCGCTCTATTTTGATGGCGGTCAAATGTCTGTTTGCGGCGCTAAATTTTCGTAGAAGAGATTGTTGTTTCTTGCATAAACCCTCCAAAAACACTCATGCAAAATCGCTCCATAGAAAATTAGCTGTAAAATAGTTCATAATAATCACCAAAGAAAGTAAAAATAATCAAATAAAATTAGATTTCTATGATTTTAAAAGAAAAAAGATGAATTTAATTATTATGGAAAGACACTGTTAACCAACGCATGTGATCAATATGGCTTAATTATGTATATTGGATAAGACCATGTTTTCAATTCGAAATATAATGCTTGCTAGTAATGTTATGATTGCACTTATAATCTTTGGATTACTAAGTGTTGCAATGAATAGTAGTTGGAGTAAGTTTCAAAATTTGGAAACTGCGTCTGAATCTGTCCAAATTGGCACGGCTTTGTCCAAAGCCACGATCGAGTTGTCTTTGGAGCGTTCTTTGACCCAAGTGGCACTCAATCTTGATGGCCCGCTTTCTCCCGAGATTGGAAAAATGCTGGTCACACAACGAGAATTATCTGCCCGCTTATTTGATCAAGCCAAAACACTTTTGAGATCAGCCACGCACATTCCTAAACGCCAAGAATATCTTGATCAATTGGTCGCGTTGAAAGGGAAAGTCGCAACATTGCGTGAAGAAACAGCACCGTTATTCAATGTCTCTCTTGCTGAAAGAGCTCCAAGTCGGGTCAAGCAAATTCCGACTGAAATTAAGAAAACTGTTTCTGAGTTTAATGGCCTTTCCGATCAGATCCGTCGACACATGGCAGGGATTGATTCAGACATCATTGCAACAGACCTTGTGATCCAACGTGCTTGGGCTATCCGAGAGTATGGCGGACGCGAGCGCACGTTGTTTGCGATAGCAACCGCCCGCAAAGATCCGCTCCTACGCGAAGATATTGCCTACATGTATAAAAATCACGGCATGGCACTCCAAGCTTGGGAGGCGCTTTGGGCTACACGCGATAGCGATCAATTGGGTGATGATGTGAAGGCTGGCATTCAAACCTTGAAGCAAAAATACTTCACCGAGTATAATGAACTTCGTTTGCAGCTGTTCGCCAACAGCCAAGAGGCAACATATAAAACCGACTTCAACACGCTGTTCACTCAATCTGAAGAAGCTCTTCAAACCGCAATTTCACTATTAAATACGGCAGCCAGCGTGAATGAGAAAAACGTTGCTGATCGTCTATCATCAGCAAGACAGCTCCTAATCATCGAACTGATGATCACTATTGGTGTTGCCCTCATCATCAGCTTTAGTATTTGGTACACAACGCGCCAAGTTAGTAGTTCACTTGTTCAAATGATCGAGATCATGTCGAAGATTGTCGATGGTGATGTGAAAATCAAAGTTGCCAATGTGGAGCGCAAAGATGAGATTGGCGATATGGCCAAAGCGCTACAAGTGTTCCAAACAAACATGGCAGAAACAAAACGGCTGCGAGAAGAGCAGGTTGGCGAGCACATGGTCAAAGAAAAGCGTCAAGCAACCGTCGACCAAGAAATTGATGCTTTTGAAAAATCAGCCACAACTACAATTGAAAACGTCAGTGTGGCCGTTGAACAAATGAATTCCTTAGCAGGCTCATTGGCCCGCACATCAACGGAAACCCTGACAAAAACGAGCAACGTTTCTGCCGCGTCAGTTAAATCTTCTCAAAACGTACAAACGGTTGCGAGTGCTGCGGAAGAACTTTCCATATCTATTCAAGAGATTGCACGGCGTGTGGACGAATCTGCTGAAATGTCTAAAGGCGCGGTCAAAACCGCGGACACGACAACATCACGCGTTCAATCTCTTACAGAAGCGGCATCAAGAATTGGCGATGTTGTGAAACTTATCTCTGATATTGCAGAGCAAACCAACCTGCTCGCGCTCAATGCAACAATTGAAGCAGCGCGCGCTGGTGAAGCAGGTCGTGGCTTTGCGGTGGTGGCATCTGAGGTTAAAAACCTTGCTGAGCAGACAGCAAGCGCAACCGATGAAATTGGCGGTCAGATCAATGAGATGCAGTCAGCGACAAATGATACTGTATCGGCGATTGACGAGATTTCAAAGATCATTAAATCGATGGATTCAATTTCTGAATCGATCTCACACTCTGTTAAAGAGCAAGGCAGTGCAACCGATGAAATTGCGCTCAACGTGCAAGAAGTTTCTGCTGGTGCCCAAGATGTGAATGTAAACATCAACAGTGTCAGTCATGCAGCAGAAGAGACAGACGGTGCTTCTTCGCAAGTATTGGACGCTTCCTTTGCGCTGAGCCAACAAGCTGAAGAACTTCGCTTCGATATTCGCCGGTTCTTAACAGCCATCCGCGCGGCTTAAACGCTGACCATGAGGCAAATTAAAAATCGTCCAACGCTTCTTTCGCTTGGTCACGGTGGTCATCTGTAATGTATTGGCGCAGGCGCAACATGGTCGCCGCCAATACTGTCATGTCGTCTGAGAAACCAAGGCCGATGATGAAATCGGGCACGATATCAATTGGCAGCACAAAATAAGCCAGCGCTGCTAGAAGAGTTGCCCGCGCATGAAAGGGTGTTTCTTTATCAAGCGCACAATAATAAGCCGCGACAAGTTCCTGAGAAAACGGAATATACTTGAGTGCCTTTTTGAAAGTGGTCCAAAAATCCTTGCGAACTTTCGCCTCATCATTTGCAGCTTTAGCACTATCCACTGGCGTGCTCTCATCTGCAGGCACAATTTCACCGTCCAATGGTTTTGTCATAAAACACGCCCTTTCTTCAAATATCCTTCCCTTAATATAGGGAATAAACGATGATATTGCGACTTTAACAGTCGTCTTTGATGAAATCAGAAATAACCAAACAATCATTATGGCTTTCATATCATGCCATGTTATTTGATCATCATGCTGTTTGACACTCTTCACCAAAACACCCTGCGAGACATTTTGACATGGCGTCGGGATGTTCGTCATTTTAAAACAGATCCCGTCGCAGAAGGTCTGTTGGAGCGGCTGCGCGAAGCGATGGAACTTGCGCCGTCCGTTGGCAATGCGAGGCCTTGGCGCATCGTGCGGGTGAAATCCTCAGCGCTACGTCAAAGCATTCGAGACAATTTCGAACAAGCTAATGAAAAAGCCAGCCTTCTCTACGAGGATGAGCAAAAAGCTGATTATAGCAAGCTGAAGTTGGCAGGCCTTGATAAGGCGCCAGAACAGTTTGCAGTCTTCACAGAAATAGACCCAAGTGAGGGCCACGGCCTTGGGCGCCAAACAGTGCCTGAAACTTTACGGCAATCCACTGCGATGGCCGTTCACACATTATGGCTTGCAGCACGCGCTGAAAACCTAGGGCTTGGTATGGTCTCTATTCTTGACCCTGCAGGCATCAAAGATATTCTGGGAGTTCCAGAAAATTGGGAGTTTTCAGCTTACTTGTGTCTTGGATGGCCAGAAAACAACAAAGATACTCCCTTGCTCCACCGCGAAAAATGGCAGCAAAATACAGCAACAAATTGGATCGAAAAATAGCTTAGCGTTCGATCGAAGACATGTCAGCCGCAATCATATCCATGATGATGGCGAGATTGACATCAAGCTGGGTTATGCCGCCTGCATCATGGGTCGAAAGCGTTACTTTGACGCTGTTATAAACATTCGCCCATTCAGGGTGGTGTTCCATTTTTTCAGCCACCATCGCAACACGGGTCATCCAACCGAAAGCTTCATTGAAGTCTTTGAATTTGTAAGCGCGCGTAATAGCCTCACGACCGTCGACTTCTTGCCAATCAGTCAAAGGCGCAAGCGCTGCTGCGCGTTCTTCGTCTGTCAATCTTACAGCCATGTTTATTACCCTTTATAAAGTTCTCATCATTCATGTAAGCACGATTAGCGGCGATTGCATGGTTACTTTGTTAGAAGTGCCTTGATCGGCGGTTTTACTTGCCCTTCCAAATAGGGTCCCGCTTTTCTGCAAAAGCTTTTGCCCCTTCTAGATTGTCTTCAGACCCATAAAGCACATCCACGGTTGCGAGCTGGCGCTTCGTAATGCGGTTCATGCTATCTTGGAATTTGCTGTCTTCGCTATCGCGAACAATCTCTTTAATCGCCGCATAAACAAGCGGTGGACCAGAGGCTAAAAGCCGCGCCATTTCCCAAGTTTTCTCCATCAAATTACCTGATGGATGAATTTGATTGATCATGCCCCAGCGATGGGCCTCTTCCGCTTCGATCCAACGACCGGTCAAAAGCATTTCCATGGCGATGTGATAAGGGATGCGCTTTGGTAGCTTGACCGATGCAGCGTCTGCCACTGTGCCTGACTGTATTTCTGGTAGGGCAAAACTTGCATGATCGGCGGCCAAAATAATATCGGCAGAAAGCGCTAGTTCCAAACCTCCACCGCAGCAAATACCATTAACCGCTGCGATCACTGGCTTGTTCAAATCGCGCAGCTCTTGCAAGCCACCGAACCCGCCGACGCCGTAATCGCCATCCACTTCGTCGCCATCTGCTGCCGCTTTTAAATCCCATCCAGGACAAAAGAACTTCTCGCCAGCACCCGTAACAATCGCAACGCGCAATTCAGGATCATCGCGAAATTCAGCAAACGCTTCTCCCATAATGCGGCTTGTTGCCAGATCAATTGCATTGGCCTTTGGCCGATCAAGCGTTAGCTCAAAGACACCATCTTCTTTGCGAATTTTAACGGGACTATCACTCATGGGGTTTCCTTTAAACACCAAACAAACCGACATGTATTCTTAGCACTGCAATTTGCCTAAGTCTTGATTTTTTGAAGCCGCGCAAAGCGTTCATCTTCATCAAGCTTTGCCTCATCCAGATGTAGCTCGGAGAGTTTCTCCACCATAGCTGCATAGGCGACATCAAATTGTCGGCGCCCTTTTTTCCATTCCAAAAAGCCCATTCCGGGTAAGGGTGTTAGATCAATCACAACATCACCTGTTGTATCAGTCTGCTCCATTAAGCGGCGTGCGCTGACAATCATGGATCGCGTTAAAATCGATGCAATACGCGGAAAACGGGGTCGCTTCTTACGGCTTAGTCGCAATGTTTGCATCAGCAATGGCCCACGCCCTGGAAGGTCTTCATAGGCTGTTTTGACACGCCAATCTTTGGACTGCTTGAAATTGAACACGACATTTGGACCCACTTTCAAATGGCGCATTACGTCAATTGGCACGTTGTCCAGCAGCCCCCCATCAATCAGCACTTCTCCATCATCGGTTACCAAAGGCGGAAACAGGCCTGGGAGCGATGACGATGCTCGAACAGCCTTCCATAAAGGACCAGAACTCATAACGCTGACATCATTGGTGGTGAGGCTGGTTGCGACCGAGAAGAAGTTTAGCGGCGCATCTTCAATATCAATCTCTCCAAGGTGCTGTTTGAGTTGTTCATCAAGAGCTACTGAATCGATAAAACTAAAAATTGGAACCGTCATCCGGTTCATGATCTTACTCTTTAAAAAAATCTGCTCACATTTTTCAACCGCAACGCTTGCTTCCATACCAAGGGCAAGAACGGAGGCCATAGCAGACCCAATGCTGGTGCCGCCCACCATATCGAACACAAAACCCTTTTCTTGCATCGCCTTAATCGCGCCAAGATGCGCCGTACCAAAGGCTCCTCCGCCACTCATCACAAGGCCAATCGCCTTGCCGCGCACAAACCGAGACAAACGTTCAAAGTCTTCAAGGCGATCAAGAGCCACATGATGATGCAAAGCAACTGGACGTTCGGCCAACAACATCTTCGTGTTTTTTATCGGCTCAGCATGTTGATCACGAAGGACAACAAGTTGAGTGTTGGCTTGCAAAGCATCTGTAAAAATTGTGCGCTCTAAACCTGTGACAACGGGCACATCATCGATTGATGCAGCCATTTTTCCGACAAGAAAGACGTTGTCGCCATTGGCAATTGCAGCTTTGTACCAAGGCAAATTCTCAGTTGGATTTTCAACAACAATGACTGCATTTTCGCTGTCTTCCTGCACCCTTTGCAGCCATAGGTCCAACTCAGCTTCATCATCACGAACTGCCTCAGCCGCATCAACAAGGGTTACAACTTGCCAACCGGCCTTATCACCAATCGTCGCCTGCAGTTGCTCAACGAAAGTGCTTGGCAGTGCTTGGTTGCCAATTGGCATGAAGACAACGGATTTTGGTATTTGTGGCCGTAGAGTCGGCGCTTTCTTTGTGGCCTTCACAAGCCTTGCTGAAATCGCGGCCAAAAGATCACTAGCAATTTGCGGTGTCTGCTGAATAACCTTGTCATAAGCCGCGCGATCAAACACCAAAACTTGGCTGTTGCGTCCTGCAACAACAGTCGCCGTGCGCGGTTCTCCGGTAAAAAATGCAAGCTCACCAATCGGCTCGCTCTCATTAATTTCCGCGATCAATCGATCATCAGCCATCACCAAAAAACGGCCACGCATCACAACATAAAGGCTGTCAGACTTGTCTCCTTGTTCAATCAAAACAGCACCACGAGATAAGCTTTCAATCCGTGATAATTTAGAAACCGTCTTTAAGGCGGCATCGTTCAGTTCTGCAAAAAGCGACACTGAGCGCAAAAGTGCAACCAAAGCATCATCCGAATGCGCCTCAAGTTTCGTCTTCGCCAATTGCAATACCTCCCGCCTAAATTGCCACATTCAACCACCCAAACCCAATGCAATCAACAATTTAAATGGCCAAAAATGACTGCCGTGACGGAAGCTATGAAGAATAAATCAGCAAATCAATGATCTGCGATTGCGAAGCTGCCATTGATCCTGTAAATCACACGCATGGCTTAAAGCACCCGTAGCTCAGCTGGATAGAGCGCTGCCCTCCGAAGGCAGAGGCCACAGGTTCGAATCCTGTCGGGTGCACCATGAACTTCCAGTGTATAACAATACGTTAGGGGAAATTGGCCTCCAAGATAAATGAATGAAATCCGCTGCTGTCACACTCACGTCACAGTAAAGGTTTCGCCATGGCTACAATTCGTAAAAGAGGAAACAAGTTTCAGGTTCAAATCAGGAGACACGGTTATCCCGACATCACAAAGACGTTCACACAATACAAAGATACAAGAGAATGGGCAAGATACATTGAAATTGCACAGGATAGAAGGGAACTATCTAACGATCACCGTGATTTAGAAGTTATCATTCTCAATTCATTTCTGGAACTCGACATTTGTTCGAAGACACTGGCCCAGCTAAACACTTCTGACTTTGCATCCTACCGAGACAAACGACTGAACGAAGTCAAACCCGCTATACTCAAAAGGCAACTAACACCAATAAAGAGCATGTTTAATATTGCTAGGGATGAATGGAATATTCCCCTCAAGGAGAACCCACTGGACAAGCTCAAGCTTAAAGCACCAGACAACAAGAGAGAGCAAAGGCTACAGGCTGGAGAATATTGACCTGAGACCCATAATCTCCTCCACTTTTTGCTAGAGTCTGTCCCAACGAATTGGAGACAGAATATGAAGAAGTCACGTTTTACAGAAGAACAGATCATTGGAATGATCAAGGAACAGGAAGCGGGAACACCAACGGTGGAGGTGTGCCGGAAGTACGGTGTCAGCAGTGCATTATTTTACAAATACAAATCGAAGTTTGGCGGCATGGATGTGTCGGATGCTCGCAAACTAAAAGCGCTTGAGGAAGAGAACACGAAGCTAAAGAAGCTGCTTGCCGAACAGATGCTGGATAATGCGGTTTTGAAGGACATCAACTCAAAAAAGTGGTGACGCCTGACGCGAAGCGTAAAGCTGTGGCACGCGCCTGCAAAGGGCATGGCGTTATTAGTCAACGTCGGGTGTGTACCATTCTCAAAATTGATCGGTCGAGTATGCGCTACCAATCCATGCGTCCGGATGATGCTGACCTGCGAGAAGCTATGAAGAAGGTGGCGGCAGAACGCCGCCGCTTTGGTTATAGGCGCATTCACGTCATGCTTGAGCGTCAAGGTATTGTTATGAACCAGAAGAAACTCCGACGTTTGTATCGCGAGGAGAAGCTTCAAGTTCGCAAACGTGGCGGCAGGAAACGGGCACTGGGGACACGTAGACCAATGCTGTTACCATCCAGAGCTAATGAACGATGGTCTCTCGACTTTGTGTCTGACAGCTTCACAGACGGTCGTAGGTTTCGAGTGTTGCAATCGTCAATGACTTCAGTTGTGAATGCTTGGCGCTCGTCTCCGACACATCACTTTTTGGTTCGCGTGTAACGCGTGAACTCACACACCTTATTCAACAGCGCGGAAAACCACGAACAATCGTCAGCGATAACGGCGCCGAGCTCACCAGTATGGCTGTTCTTAAATGGTGCCAAGAAACCAATGTCGAATGGCATTACATTCAGCCAAGAAAACCGATGCACAATGCCTTCATTGAAAACTTCAATGGTAGCTTCAGAGATGAATGCTTGAACGAAACATTGTTTTCCTCACTCCGTGAAGCTCGAACTCAAATCAATGACTGGAAGGAGGATTATAACCAGAACAGACCACACTCATCCCTAGGAAATCTCACGCCTATTGAATATGCGAGGAAAATGACCTTGCAAAAACAGGCCGCATAAGGTCAAAATAAACCGATGGACTCTACTCAAAAATAGATGGAAGTTGGGTCTCAGGTCAATGTCAACCTGCCGTAACTTAGTGACAATTTCTTCCAGTTTATGGTGCTTTCTAGCCATTCTATAGCCCTCCTAATACTAACTTCTCAGATGGATCAATTCATTGGGGGAGGATCAGGTCCATCGTGCGGTAATGTGCCCTCAAATAGACCAGGCACAAAATTGATCCGCTTGCCATCTACATCGCTTGGAGGTGGGATAAGGCCGAACACATCATACCCGTAAAAGTCCCGTTCTCCCATAATGCTCGCAAGCACAATGCCTGATCCGCCCAGCGCTATGCCCATTTCCAGAACATTGCCCTCAACACCGTTTGCGTTGGCCTTCTTCATGACTGAGATGAGGCTCTTCAGTTTTTCTGGAGACAGATAAGTCAGGCGATCACGACGAACTTTTCGCGCAATTGTCGGTAACAGAAAGTTTCTTAAGGCCCTCATGTTTCAACGACCACGAAATTTAGACAGATTGATCGACGTTGGCAGCAAATCTTCTACAGCATTAATAAGATTGGATCTCCACATCTCAATGGCATCGTAGGGAACCGAAACGCGCGTTTCGCGTGGTTGATTGATCATGGTATCAATACTATCGAGGTCTTCAATCCCGATTACAGGCAGGTTGACGCTATCGCCGATATCTGCGGCTCGATTGTCGACTTTAACAATCAAAGGGCGACAGCCGTGCATCATTGCCAATATGCCGCCATGCAGCCGTGCACCTATGTAATCGAGTGAAGGTTGCGATGTGAGGAGGTTCTCATAGGCTTCAAGTGAATGCGGCAGGACTTCAAAGCCTGATTGGTCGAGGGATAAAAAATATTCCATATCAACCTGCCCTTGGGGCCAATAATAGCACTTTTTGTAAGAGCTACGAACTTTCTCCAAAAGCTGAATATCAAAGGCGACGCGTTCATGCGGTGCCTTACGAGTGCCGGTCAAGCAGACAACGGCCGCTTCAGCCTTATGTTTTGGTAATTGTTCTGCATGATCTTTCGGCAAATCCCACATGGTGACGCAGGTGGTATGCGCTGCGGATAGGTTTCCCTTTGATAAGATGTCTGCAGTTTTCTTGTCTCGGCTACTGACGGGCACTGCTGACCACAGAGACTTTTTCAAAAAAGATGTCGCCGATGAAGACAGATCTTCCGCATTAGAGCCAACAGCCATAAGTGCAAGTCGTTTTGGATGATAATATCCAACTGGAATCGGAAATCGTTTTGGTAGACGCCAATGACCGCGTTTGGGCATTTCCTGATGAATCAGATTAGTGCCACAAGCGATGGAAAACAATGAATGGCGCAGGCGCTTTCGCCCTGCGGGACCAAAATGATCATGCGTTGGCAAGGACCATAAATGCGCCTGTGGGAACAAACGTCGCAGCTCGCCATAGGCGGCTTTCATGATAATTTGGTCGCCCAAATTTTGTGATCCGATTGCGGTATCAAACACGGTAAGTTCAAATGGGCTTTCGGAAGCGCGCGCAGCAGCCTCAAACCGGACGAGGGAATTTATCTGTTTCATTCCATTCCTCTGTCATTTGTTTGTTCAGCTTTGTGAGCAATAACGACATAGTTTTTAGGGCTGCCGCGATCTTCAATCTTTGCAATGAGATCGAGCCTTGAGAAAAATCCAGCACCCAAGCGGGCCAATATTTTCGCTATCAATAATAAAGGAATAGCTGCTAATCCAAAGATATTCTTTGATAGGCGTGGATGAAAAATGGGGATGTTTCTACCAGCTTTTCTGAGTTGGTAGGCAAAAGTTCCGAAATAGCCCTCAAGCCACATGATATTGTCGACCTTGAAACCAGCCTTGCCAAACATAATTGGATAGGCAAATTGCGTGTATCGATAAAAATCATAGGGTTGTTCATGTTCCTCAAACAACAAAGGGGCTGAGCAAATCATCTGACCACCAGGTTTTAGGGTGCGACAAAGCTCTGCCAGCACGGGCTGTGGATCAGGTACATGTTCAAGAACTTGGTTGAAAATGATGCGATCAAATCGTCCGTCGTCTACGGGAATATCGGCAAGGTCACACTCATAGGTGACATCTATATATCTTTTATCAACGGTCTTGAGGTCAGCAGTTTCATAAGTTGCGTGATTGAATAAATGGCGATACGGCGCGTCGCCCGCTCCAGCATCCAGCACGATCATGTCTGCTGTTGTGTCAGAAGCAAATGCCGCCATAAATTCATTCAAATAGTGGCGTGAGGAATTGATATATAAGCTCATACTGCAGGCTTTTCAGATAATGCGCTACTTAAGCGTTGCCAAAAATATTTTGGCCCAAAGCGTGTTGAGATTGAATGTATACCCTTTTCTGCTTTGTCTCTTAAAACGTTCGGATTGGCAATAGCTTCCTGCACGGTTGCAACCAGCGCCGCATGGTCGCCAAGAGGTGTGAGGGTGCCATAATCCCCATCATTAAGGGCAGCGCAATGACCAGCAATGTCACTTGCGATGACGGGAACACCCCGATCGAGAGCCTCCAAGATCATGTATGGCAATCCTTCCCATGATGAAGGCGAAATAAGGATATCATCACGGCTAATATGCTGCCATGGGTCACCGCGCCAACCGAGAAACTCTACGTCGTCACCTGCAGCCTCGCGCGCTTCACCCATTAAATCGCCATCACCAATCATCAAGAGCGGGGGTGGATTATTGAGGCAGGCATGAGCTTTGATAACAGCGAGAGGGTTTTTAACTGGCGTAAAGCGGGCACAAAAGACAATCCTCATTTTATCGCTGGCCGGAGCCTTTTTTCTGGATGTTATGAATGGGTTGCCGAGTTCAACTGCTTTGGCGCGGTGGCCTTCTAGAATAGTTTCAACATGCGCTTGTTGCTTCTTGTTCAGTGTGATTGCCAGATCAGCGTCTTTTTTGCGTGTGGCCTTATCTGAGTGACAGGGAGCAACGAACTTTGCTTGCGGGAAATGACGCCGCAGTGCTTGAAGAGCGAGGTCGCTGTGCACTACGAACAAAAGTGTACGCTTGCCTGCAAGTGTTTTTAGTTTTGAAATGATTGGCATTGCTACAAACGGTATGTATTTTAAAGGGCCTGTTAGTGTATCGGGCAGAGGCATAACAGTAACGCCAGCAGAGCTAAGCATTTCCGTGCCGGGACCGCGATAAAGGCACACAGATGGGATGCCCAATTCATCAAACATATGAGCGTAGGCGAGGGCTGCTGTTTCAATGCCGCCAAAGGATTTCGTTGCGACTACTTGAACAGCGAAAACCGAATGGGTGTTCATAAACTAAGGTATCCTGATTGTTTTGCCTGATTGTTTTGATTGAACATAATTTGCATTAATAACGGATTTTGGAAAGCGTTGCGTTTTAAGCGGGATGGAACGAAGGGATTACATAGGGCTATAGGGCCGAGAAGATTGAACAGAACCGTTGCAAGCTACCCACGGACCGTAAACCTTGCATCATACGTTCTCGCTTTCTTAATGGAATATGAGAATTTTCGGTGTGATTGCTCAACCCCTTATGAGAGAGATGCTTGATACTAGGTATGGTCTGACGCTTTGCTGCTCTACAGGATCTGAACTTATCCGTCAGGATACGCCTTGTTGGCAAGCTCCGTTTCTGCAGCAAACGTCGTAACAAGCGTTTCGCAGCCTTCGTATAATGGCGAGTTTGTAAGATTTCATCAAGAACATACCCGTCCTGATCAACGGCACGCAACAGCGAGTGATACCAAAACTTTTGATCAAAAGTTAATGTGATAACGCTAGTTGCGGATTAAGTTGAAAGCTATTTGTTGAAAAATGCTTCTTTGAGGTGCTGGGTGCAATGCAAATTGCTATTAGGTGCACCTGAAGTGCAATCCAACCTTAAGAGAGTTGCTAAAAATTTGGTGGAGCCTAGGGGAAACGCCTTGTTGAGTATATAGATTAATAAAAACAATGACTTACGTATATTTGTAGGTGTCTGCTGTGTCAATATTCTGTAACAGTTTTGTTGTTTTTCTCAGGTGCCACGAAGCCTGAAGGACCTCCATTGCATCTGGATACCATTCCTAGCTGGAGCAAAGCACTCCATTTATCTAATTGATTTAATGCCTAAGGCTGGGCTCAGTTAGTCACCGCTATCTTTTGACCATTCCATCTGATCTTTGCTTTTTCACCACCATGACTGATGAGCGATAGAAGTGGTGGTTCATCATTTGAGATTGTTTCAACAGATCCTAAGAACTCTATTTCAAATTTAAGTTCGGCCTGTTGCCGTATAAATATCTTTGTTGTGCATACCTGAGCACCGCAATAAAGGCTGCGTTTGAGATTGCCCCCTGTGCATGAAATAGCGTGATGAGATAAGATTAGATCCTCTTTTCCATCATTGTTTAAATCTTTGAAAGTCAGTCCGCTGGGTGCAATCTTGCCTCGGCTTGTTTCGCATCCTTCAGTAATTTCGCGGCTTATGACCTTGTTTAGATTGGTAGCATCAGAGGTAGGTTCTTTTTTTAAATCCGTTTGAGGTTGGTTATCTGAATCTGAAATTACTGCCGGATTTGACTGTAATTGAGTGCAATGGCCGATAAGTTGGCTCACCGCTGCAGACGCGCCATTCAGTGAAAAATGCAAGGGGCTGAACAAATCGCTTGTGATGTGCACAGAGGGGTTGGAAAAAAGAGCCGAGAGAAACTGCCAGCTGCCTGATACATCGACTTCATACGCGAACTCGATAATGCCTTCAAAGGCTTCACCCGTGACCGAAGCTTTTGACGTGAATTTTTTGTCTCCAATATTATAGAATACATCAGTTTCAATTCGCGGAGATGCGGGATCATTTGTCGATACGAATGAGTATACTTGTGGTGATCGAATATTGCATCTATATCCAAAACAATGGTTTGGGTTGCTGGTACTGCAAACGGAAGCAGAGGCCGAAGGAAACTGCGCACTTGACGGCCTAAAGACCCACTTGTTCTGGTTACTATTTGTCGTTTTAGGTGCAATTGTTTGTGTTGTGGTCAACTGACCCAGTCCACAAAGTCTTTCAGCTCGCTGTATGTGTTGCGACGATCCACGCAGTGAAAACCGATGACTTTTAACAGGCGTGACAAGTGTCATTTGCGACCCGTTTTTTAAAAGACCCAAAAGATTGGCATCGGTTGACTTGAAGATTGCACCAAGCTCACTGTTCTTTTTGATAGGGCGAAATGTGAGTGGATACGCTGGGTTGCCATCGACTAGAATTTTCGTCTCAATGGGCTGATTGAATTGCCCCCCAGTGAAAAATATCACAAACTCGGGTTTTTGCCCTGCTTTGCATCTTAAGCCGAAGCAGATCAAGTTCAGTTGAGAATTATTACAAACGGCTGCTCCCTTGCCGGATTGAGTGTTTGTTATCGGCTCCCAGCTACCGTTTGCATGAGCAATACTGGCATAAACGAATGTGACTAGAAATGTCAGGAAGGTGGCAATAATCTTAGATAATAACTTAACGCAATGCAGCATAGAAACAGGGCCTATATTGGATATCAAAAACACCTCTCTATGATTAGAGCTGTGTGAATATATGATCGTCAAGATAATGGAATAAAATAGGCACACAATGGGCATTGTCACATAAATTGGCCTTAGTCACGACGATGTGAGCCAGTTCAGGTTTTGACGTTAAGTTGTTGACCTTATGCAGCCCATCTTTGCAAGTTAGTAACAAACACCGATTAGCTGATGCACAAAGTTAGTTGTTAGCTAAAGCCCGATAGACGGATGCCTTGGAGAGGCCTGTGTCTTGCATAATCTGGGGGACGGTCATGCCACCTTCACGCATGGAGGCGATGGAGTGTATAGCTTCGTCTGTGAGCTGTTTCTTACGTCCAAACTTTGTCCCCTTGGCTCTTGCCTTAGCGATCCCTTCCATCTGCCGCTCTTTGCGGATGTCGTTCTCAAACTCAGCTATGAGTGCAAGGATACCGATCAAGAGCTTGCCTGAACGGGTGGAGGTGTCTGCATCAGGGTCATCTAGGGCTTTGAAAGACACGCCTTTGTCGCTGAGTTGCTTCAAGATTGAATGGAAGTCTGCTGCTGAACGAGCAACACGGTCTATCTTGGTGACGATGAGGGTGTCTCCATCGCGGACATAGTCGAGACAGGCCCTTAGTTCAGGGCGGACCGCGTCAACACCTGAGCGCTTCTCTGAGTAGAGCTTCTCCACGCCAGCACTCTCTAGGCGTCCTTCCTGTGTCTCCAATGATTGTCCTGTGGTTGATACTCTTGCATATCCGATGATGGCCATGTCTCGTTACTCCTAGAGCTTTATGAGAATATAGTTCTGAGACATAAAAAGAGACGGGCTGTTTGTCAATCTCAAAAAGTATAGTTTGTGAGACTTAAGGTGTCAGTTAATCCAGCCATTCGCCACTGGTCACGCCTGTCGTACCCCTCTTGGCGCGGAGCGCTTCATAAACCCGCACAGAGAGTCATAGGGCGGCGTTCTTGGTGGTGGAGTCCAATACTGCGTGAAAGGCGAGGTGGCTCTGTGTGACTCTTATATCGCCTTGTGTCATCTACGGTGCGTCGCAGAGTCGCAGTTAGTCCACTATCGAGTCACTTTATTACCTTCATGTAATTGTATAGCTTGCTGGGGTTTGTCCAAAAGCTGCCCTTCGTTTCCCTGAATAGATAACCGCACCAAACTTCGGCAATGCGGACGAAGCCGTAATACAAAAATGCGCCCGAATGGCTACTCTTTGATAATGATGATTTACCGCTTAATACGTACGACATCAGCAAACAAACACATTAATAGACATAGTTGCTGATCATTTGAACTGGTTTAGGAAGAAAAATGGACAAAATTGTACGCCCCGAAAACCTCGCTACGCTTTTAATGCGCTACTTTCATAGCAGTGAGCCATTGGCGACAGATCAACCCTCCATCTTGAAACTAGCTGATTTTGTAAATTCTGACCCTAGCTGGAATGAAAGCTTAGATGTTGGTTATCTTTTTCACGTCGTGAACCAACTCGTAAACCAAGGTCTTTTGGTTGACCTGGGAGGTGTTGCTCTAGATCGGCTATACATGGGGCGCGGTTTTTCAGAAACCAATGCTGAATATGGAACCTATGAAAATCGGGTCGGCGGGCCGATTGAAATTTTCCGACGGCATTCAGGATCGGTTTCTCCTGTCCTAGTAAAAGACTCGAACAATGACGATGGCCTCGGAACTGGATTTTTTTTGGGCAACGCGAACACGTTTGTAACGGCTCGCCATGTCGTGGAGGGTATGCAGAGTGTTAAAGTGCTCGACGCAAAAGGAAAGCCTCGTAATATTATAAGGATATCATATCACGCCAATCCTAACATTGACCTTGCGGTTTTCTTACTAGAAGCAGAAGCGGCACTAACAGCTCCACTAACAGCTCCACTAACAGCCCCACCATTCCGTAAAAGTTCGCATGTTCTTGGCGAGAGCATTTTGAGTATTGGTTTTCCACCTGTTCCTGGTTTTGATCGATTGACAGTGCTTGAACACGGCGAAATCGGATCTGAAATAAAAGTCATGAACGGAGAGGTTGTAAGTAACGGTTCAAACTACCTCGAGGCCACAGAGTATTTTTTGGTCAATGCTCGAGTAAAGGGCGGGAGCAGTGGAGCACCAGTATTGAACCGCGATGGGTTTGTTGTGGGAGTGGTCGCAAGTACAGCAATTTCATCTGCTTCGTCAGACACGCTAGATGGGTTTGGCTATGGCATTATAACACCTGCAAGTCATCTGGACGACTTGTTGAAGGAAGAAATGAGGCACGATGTTGAATTTGTGGAATTGAGCGACAACGGTGAAATCAAAACAGCATTAGAGCGCCCTCTTTGACACGCCAAAGCTGACATTCGTCGATAGCGCAACATCGGTCAATTTGGGCTCGAAGCGGACGTGAGGTAATAAGCTACTCAATATATTTCAATGTCAGCTATAACAATGGCCTACTGTGTCGCGTTACCTACATTTGTCGGTGGCATCATTCTATTAGCTCACAGTCGAACGTGTGTTTCGCTCTAAGCATGAGCGATGGTTGTTTTGCTGTGTGATTACCATGCCTTCCATCCCCCCCCTGCCATCTCATTGACTGCATCGATGTTCGATCTGACATAGGGCCCTCAAATTAGCGTTAAGTGTCGTCACTTGGCTTCCAAGTAAGACCCAAAGAAGGGACATGGGTTGCCTCACGGCTTAGGGCGGGGCAAGGGGGTAAGACACACTCCTCTATATATAAATCCCTGCCTTGGATTTTTGTGGCAGACATTCCGACGCCCTTAGGTTCTCATATAGCTACCGATGAGGTTCATCGTGAGGTTTGATTGGAGAGGGGGTGGGTGTGTGGAGGATGTTCATCAGGTTAACCCTCAGAGGCACACTAAGGTTATCTATAGTGTCCTGAAGGTGTCCAATGAGCGTTGCTGGAGTGTGAGGTGGTGCACCATAGACATAAGCCTCCTAAGGGGGATGTGTGTACGGTGTCTGGTCTTAAGGGAGCTAAGGGTTGACCTAAGTTCATCATGTCTGACTCAAAGATACCCGAAGTAGGTCTTATGTTCATCATGTCTAGAGCAGGGTGTAACCAATGGACCACTAAAGGTTACCTATAGTGTACCTTAAGGTATCTATAGTTCATCTATATAATATAGTACATCAATAGGGAGGTCCCCGGGATAGGACAACCTATTAATTTCTTAGGTAACCACTGAAGGTTTCTAAGACTGTACGCTGGGGTGCTGAAGCTCCTAAAACAGCTCAGACACGGCGCAATACCGCACTAGCGCCACCTTAAAACCATACACCCACAATGAGTTATAAACCTCTGTCTCAGCTAAGGTGAGCCATAGTCATGCTGACTTGAGGATGACTGTGATGGAGGTGTGTGATTAAGGGGAACTAGGCTTGACCTTAGTCCATCATGCCTGTCCCATAAGGCTAACATGAGGTGCACCTTAAGGTTACCTATAGGTGTCTATAGTCCACCTATATAATATAGTACTACTATAATATACCCACGGGGGTATTGGGATAGGACAACCTATTAATTCAGGTGGTCGTAAGCGATGGCTTTTCGTCGCCTTAAGGGATGCTTCGACACAGTGCTTGAACCCCATTGAGGGTTTATCAAACATACTCGATGCACATACATACACCACCACTGCTGTGTATACACCACCATGTTGTCTGCCTCTAAGATTGAATGGGCTCACAAACCCCCATAGCGACTCATAGAGCGGAATTCTTGGTAATTGAGTCCCGCACTGCATGACAACAAAGGCGCCTCTGTGTGACTCTTATTTCGCTTTGTGTTGGCTGTTGTTTTGTTATGCTTCTTGAATTGAGCCTTGCCTAGATATTGGTGTGAATTTGTCATGTGAAGACCATTATCAGTTACCATCTTCACCGAAGCACTTAATTAAGCCGAAATCCACCGATGGGTAAGTCACGCACTCTATGGTCTTCTGCAAAGTGGACGACGGATATACCTCGGTCTTGTCTCCAGTGCCGTATCGGCCTCTCATGCCACTCGCTGAGTGCCCTTGAAGTGCATCGAGTACATCGCCACGTCCGCCATTTGCTAGACGAGCGCCTGTAAAGAGCGATAATATAGGGAGCCAATAGTAAGCCGTCCTAGACATATTGACCGTTCCAGTTTGATGGCGCTGCTGAATGGATTTACATCCGACAAACAGAGGGCTGGAGAAAATGGTGGACAATTGTTCGGCTGAGAACGGGTTGCGTTCATCTGCCCCTTTTGTTTTCGTCGTCACCTTTAGTCCTTGAAAGAGATTAGGGGTGACATCGTCATAATGAGCTTCGACCCACTTCCAAAAATAGTTCAGTCGTCCAGTAGCCTTGTTGAGGGTCGTTAGCGATATGGTTGACAGCCCTGCTGCTTTGCCAAGCGCGGGGGCTTCCAAAATAGAAGCGTTTCGCGTTGCTTGGTGTTTGCGCCAATTGGAAGGCAGAATCATGGCGTGGCTTTTGAAGTTTCGAGCATCAGCCTTCTCATAGTTAGTGAAAGGCTTATCCCCACAAATGGTAATGAAGGCCTCAATCCAATGTCGATAGTCATTCTCTGCTTTTAATTTCCACTCGCCGGAAGCCTTCTTTTCCATAAGCCAACTATCAAATATTGATGACAGAAGGGGCGCAGAGAGGGGTTTTGTGTTTGCTTTGTTCGGATCTTCGGGGGGTGGGACGATTTGACCTTCGTTGCGCTTAGCGATGGCCTCAGAGGCCTCTATGGATGCTTCTTGTAAGGTTCTGATTAGGCGTGGCCAGCTCGTGGAGCTTCCTTTGAGCCGGAGGCCAATGCTTTCCCAAGTTAGAACCTCCTCTGCTTCTCCTTGAAAGAAGCCAGTACTATCTTCCCCTTGTGCCATATCTCCGCGATGGTGTTCCGATAGTTCGGCGTTAAGCGCCTGATATTCATTGAACGTCTTTCTTCGAAAGAGCTTTGGAGAGCTTTGCGTATCGCCATCTTGGACAGGCTGTTCAAATCTATCGTCACGGGTGTCGTCATCTTCATCGAGTAGATGGTGGTAATATACTGCTTTGATGGCGTCGAGCTGATCACGGGTAAGCTTGTCGATCTTGGGGCCTGAACTAGATGCAATGTGACGCCTATGGGCTTCAAATTTCGCATCAACCTCAACAGCTGCAATACGCACCTTCTGAAGGGCTTCTGGGTGATCTTTTGTTTTGAGGGAGAATGTTTCTTCACGTTTGCCATAGGTCTCCGCAATGTCCACGGGAACGGCAGCGCGATGATAATACACCGCACCACGGCGGTATAATCGAGTATGTCCTGACACCTTTTCAAGAACCTTCACTGTAACACCTCAGCGTAACATTTCCGAATTTAAGCTCTTGTAATCTATCATCTTTTTGATTTCAAAGGGTAAATAGAATGGTTGGTGGAGCCTAGGTCCACCAAATTATAGTTCTTTGGCATTCATCTACATTCAAAAATAATAGCAATATCAATATCCTATATAGTTTTACGTTCTTTTTCGTTCATTTGTGTATGCACTTAATCGGCATTTCGTGTAAGATCAAATGTAAGAGTGGAACTTGAGCAATGGCAAAAGTCACTAACAAGCTCACAGTGAAATCAGTAGAAGCGGCAAAGTCCCGCGGGCGCTTATCTGATGGGGGAGGGCTTTATCTCAATGTTACATACAACGGTCGAAAGGCATGGGTGTTTCGATGGAAACCCAAGGGCGGGAAGGTCCGAGAAATGGGGCTTGGGCCTTATCCGGCGATCTCTCTAGCTAAGGCGCGGGATGAAGCTGCGGGCTTTCGAAGAATGATCGCCGAGGGCATCGATCCAAAAGCAGACCGAGATAAAGAGATCGAGCCTACCTTCAAGGAATGCGTTGAGCGGTTCCTAAGTGATATGGAAAGTCAGTGGTCAAACGAGAAGCACAAATACCAGTGGCGTCAAACTCTCGGATATTCTTATTGTGCAAAGATCGAAAATAAGCGCGTTTCAGAGATCGCGATGGATGACGTACTTATGGTTCTCAAGCCTGTATGGGTTGAGAAGCCTGAAACAGCGTCTCGTTTGCGTGGTCGCATTGAGCGGGTTTTGAACTTTGCGAAGGTTAAAGGTTGGCGTGATGGCGAAAATCCAGCTGGGTGGCGAGGTAACTTGCAAAATGTCTTGCCCAAGCCAAAAAAACTTACTCAAGGCCATTTACCCGCAATGCCATATGGAGATGTTCCTGCGTTTATTTTGCGGCTACATGAACATGAGGCAATGGCGGCGAAGGCGTTAGAATTTGCTATTCTTACATGCTCCCGATCCGGCGAGGTTTTAGGTGCAAGATGGAGTGAAATTAACCTGAATGATCAGATGTGGATTATTCCTGCGAATAGAATGAAGGCGCGAAAAGAGCATGTGGTTCCGTTAACGAATTCTGCGATTGGGATCCTAATGCAACTTTGTGATGTCGGCTCATCTGAATTTGTATTCTTTGGGCAGAAAGACGGCAAACCACTGTCAAATATGGCGTTGTCTATGCTCTTGCGCCGGATGAAAATAGAAAATGCTACGCCGCACGGGTTTCGCTCTTCGTTTCGCGATTGGGCTGGAGACGAAACAAACTTTTCACGAGAAGTTGCCGAGGGTTGCTTGGCTCACATAATTGGTAATTCTGTTGAACAAGCCTATAGGCGCTCCACTGCAATGAAAAAACGACGGGCGTTACTTGAAGCGTGGGCGGCTTATTGTGCAGGTATGGAAAACAGCAACGTGGTGTCGTTTCATGGATAGCAACGAAAAACTTAATACAGAAGAAGATAAACAATTTTTACGACAGTTGCGTCGAGCAGCAGCTTTGCTTGATGCGCATCCTGAGTTTTCTGAGGTAGTTGAATTTCTAGATAATTGCGCGCATGGGTTCAAAGATAGGAGACTGAATTTAATAGAATCCTATCGCAAATCAAGAGGAAATTTACACCGTTACAATAATAATATTTATGAATTTGAACGCAGAGTAGCAGCACAAACTGCTGTTCGGATATTGATTCTTCATCAAATTTGTAATGTTGAGGAGGCTGCAAAAAGAGTGGCGAACTGGACTGGGTTTAAAAAAAGACAACTTGCAGAACTTTTTATGGAAACTCACCAATTGGCTAAAGAAAATTATGGTGGTGAAATCGGGCCAGAAATGAAGCGGGAAATCAATTTTATGGCTAAACTTGGCATACCTATGTATTCGGCTTTGCAATGGCAACTCAGTAATGCTGGAGCGCCTGAGGCTGCTCTAGAAGAGGCTAAAGTATGGGTTCTGGAGCGTATGGAAATGAAAAAACGGTAGGTGGGGTAGGTACAGGAGAAAGCTATTCTGGTCTGGTTAGGGCATTAGAAAACCATATAGGAATCTACTAATGACTATAAGACTAACCTTTTCGATCAAGGAAGCCTGCGTTCAACTGAATTGTGGTAAAACCAAGCTCTATGAATTGATCAATTCCGGCAAATTGAAAGCTTTAAAACAAGGCCACCGGACAATCATAAAGCACGAGCATATTCAGGAGTTTTTGAACTCCCTTCCTGACTTCCATTCGGAGGCTGCGTAAGATGTCTCCAAAACAGAAAAAGCCGGCCGCGGTGGTACGCGAAACCGGCTTCAAAATGTCTTATTCTTGCTACGGATCAGACACTGGATTTTTAGCAGAAAATTCAATGAAAAACAAGTTTTTTGGAGGGTTCTGTTATGAATAAGCTCAAAAATTTCTTATGTTTTCAAGACTATAAATTTCAGTGGTGGAACTTGCTAGTATGCATGCCATCGGAACAACTTAAGGGTAATTCTAAGATAGTAGGTATACATATTACCCTTAAATATGTGAATGGCAAAACGAACCAATGTTGGCCTTCAATCGGTACGATAGCAACCAACCTTGGGTTTTCTAAACGTACGATTATGCGTGCATTTGCTGAGTTGCAAAATTGTGGTCTTTTCACTGTTCTAAAGCAAGCTGGCCCTTACAAGACTAACATTTATGAAGTTAGTTATGAGAGCCTTCAAGTAGCGAAAAAACTGAAAGTTGAACAGAGAAAGGGTGACAAACTAGTCACCAGTGACGCTGCCTTACCAATCGATGGGGTGACAACTGAGACCGAAAGGGGTGCCAATATAGTCAATGATGATGGACAGGGTTGTCACCCAAACCTACTTAATCAACCTAATTCAAAAAAACTATCGCAAAAGTTTGGAATTGAAATTCTGACAAATGCTGGGGTTGTGACAATACCTAAAAATAGTGATCAAGGAAAAGCTTGGATTGTCTATTTTGAAGGTCTTGGCATTGAGCCACCCGATTGGATGGTTCTGGGAGTTGATAAATTCAGAGTGCCTAGGCGCTACCCAGAAAATTTATCACCTGAGATAGAACAGTATTTTCGTAACTTGGTTGATAAGTGAATGCACAAGAAAGACGTTAGAAAATGCCAAAACCGAATAAACCAAAGGGCCTAACGTCTAAAAAAGGAGGCGCGAAGGTGGGTCGTAGAAAACTCACCATCGCGGCTGCTGAACAAGCACTACGAGAGGCTCATGGCATGATCACCCATGCAGCGCGGTTTGCGGGTTGCCACTATGAGACCATGCGTAAGTTTGTGGATGAGCATCCATCGCTTTTGAAGCTCCTTGAAGAAATTGAGCTTGAAAAACTCGATGATGCTGAGATTGCAGTGGTTAAGCTGCTTGAGGAGAATGATCCAGCAACGGTGCGATGGTTCTTAGGGTGCAAGGGACGTGATCGAGGCTATGGCAATCAAACGGCAGTAACGGGCGCTGGTGGTGGTCCAGTCCAGCATCAAGTTAGCGAATTGCCAAAAGTGCAATCGATGACAAATGAGCAACTCGAAGCCTATGTTGCATATCAAAAGGCAATGCTGAGTGATGACAAAACAGCATGACCTATACGCGGTTAGTCGCGATGGTTTGATCGCAGCTGAATTGGAGCTTGAGAAGCGGGCCCTTGTTGATGATCATTTGTCCTTCATTCGGCTGATGTTCTCGGCTGTTGAGGGAACACCGTTTATCGTCTCTCCACACCATCGCTTGATGTGTCAGCAGATAGACCGCGTTTTCAAAGGTGAATGCAAACGCTTGATCATCAACATACCGCCCGGTCTTGGAAAGACGGAGATTGCCGTTATCAACTTTGTTGCACGCGGTTATGCGGTTAATCAAAAGGCGCGGTTTATCCATGCCTCGTACTCAGACAAGCTTGTCAACGACAACTCAGTCAGAATTAAAAACCTGATCAACCATGAAGAATTTCAAAAGCGATGGCCTGTCACTTTCAAAGCAGACAGTTCTGCGAAAGGGCTATGGAGGACAACAGCGGGTGGCCATTTCCTCGCTTCTCCTTCCGGTGGTTCCATTACAGGCTTTCGTGCCGGTTATCTGAACGCTCGCAACTTGGGTGACGATTTGTCATCGCTGGAAGACTATGAGCGGGAGAACATGTCAGACGATGCGACCTTTACCGGCGCTATGATCATCGATGATCCGCTAAAGCCTGATGATGCCCAATCAGAAACAACACGTAGTAATATCAATCAGCGATGGCCTACAACCTTCTCATCAAGGCTTGCTCATGAAGACGTGCCAGTTATTGTTATCATGCAGCGCCTTCACGTTGATGATTTCACTCATTACCTTCTCGAAAGCTCTGGAGAGGAATGGGAGGTTCTTAGCCTTCCAGCGGTCATAGAAGGGGAGGTAGAGCCGCCCCATCCCAATGCTATCATGATCCCGCATAATCTGGCAGATGGCCCTCTATGGCTTGCCAAGCTTCCAATGGACAAGATCGAAAAGCTCAAACTCGAAGAAACCACCTTCCACGCTCAATACATGCAGTCTCCTATCGTTCTAGGGGGTAACATGTTCAAGCGGGAGTATTTTGGCACATTCGACCCAGACCATCGCCCAAACCTCAAGAGGCGGCTTATATGCGCTGATACAGCTTCTAAGACGAAAGAGCGCAATGATTACTCTGTCTTTGCGTGCTTTGGCGTGGATGCAGAAAACAGGCTCTATGTGCTCGATCTCGTTCGAGGTAAATGGGAAGCTCCAGAACTCGCAACCATCGCTGTTCAGTTCTATGAGAAGCACAAAGCGATGGATTGGAACACAAACGGCATGTTGGAAAGCATCAACATTGAAGATGCATCATCTGGCACAGCACTTATTCAGCACCTGCAACGCCAAAGGTTGCCAATCAAAGGTATTCCAGTCGAAATCGATAAAGTCACCAAGGCGTATGGCTGCATACCGACCATCGCGGTCAGTCCGGTTCTGTTGCCTGATAGAGCCCCTTGGCTAACGGATTTCCAAAACGAGCTCTTCGCCTTCCCAGAAGGCAAGCACGATGATCAGTGTGATGTGCTCATGATGGGCGTGATGGAGATGCTGTTCAAAACGCACAATATTTATGATGTGTTGGTTTAGGAGAGTTAAATCTACGATTAATTTGCCATTAAATCTTCGTAATGAGTAACCTTTTCGATCGCACCGATAACGTCTGCAAATTTTTGCGATTTAGCCTTCGCTCGGCGACAGTTCTCATATGTTCGCTTGTCCACGAATGTTCTTTCAACATACGGTGATAAGGCCAACAAATAAACGTCGACTAGATCGCTACCTCTTTCCCTCTTTGGTTTTTGTCGAAATTTTACAACACTTTGTTGAATAATCTGGGAAGGTAATTTTTCTTCGTCCACCAAGTGTTTTACAGACGCGAAATTCACGCCAAGATTTTGGCAAATGACTTTTAACTTTGCGTTGAATACTACCATGTTTCCAATTTCACCCAATGTTAAATTGGGATCAAGGTCGGCTAATTTTAAACCCATCAACTTCAATATTTCTTGCGTTGGATTTTCTGAAAAATCCGCGGAAAGGACATTTTCTCTTATTTTTGAGAAGAAGCACTCACTCACATCTTTGGTTTGAGGAAGCCGTTCGTCTCCGTTCGTCGCTAAGTCAAGTGCCAGCATATTTTCCAAATGGGTTAGAATTTTTTCACTATTTTCGATCGTATGAACCTTGCCACTCGCCCATGATGAAAGTGTCGTATCTTCAATTCCTAAATAGCTTGAACGAGCAATTGAAGCGGTCTCTTGCGCCTTCCTGCTGTTGGTAACAGCCGAATCCCAAAAATAAGGCCAGTAATCTAAGCACCATTTAGTTGCACTTGTTCCCGAGCCAAATGCGAAAATCTCTTCTTTTGCCATTTTAACAATCTCAAGAGCGTTGGCATTCGGGTTCGAAAGGGCCGCCTGTACTTCTCTCGATTGCAGGTCGACAATACTGCCTGGAATGTCTTGCGACTTGGCGCTTTTTAACCAAGCTATAACTTCCATTTGGGAGAGAAAGTTAATTCTTTGTCGGGCTTTGGGTCCATTCTCGTGGGCCGCTATTTCCTGTAAATGATGAAGAGTTACGACTGGAACTTGGCCTGTTTCAATGAGCCATTCCTTAAACCGTTTTATTTGTTTTCTTTTGTTTGGGGAAGCAGATAAACCATTGTCGATTATACGAACCCACTGAGAGGTATCCAAAGCGAGGTACTTAGGTTGAATAATCATAGATGTAATTTCCCCGCTTAACTCTGGAATCGCATTTCGATTCATTCGTGATTTTTACACCATTTGTTATGAAATGAATGCCTGCATTTTCAAATGCCGAGACTGCCGATGAAAGCTGTGTGATCGTAATCAGTTATCCTGCAATGAAATACAGCAATGACGTACTTGCCAGCGTGAGGGCCGCCATACTTATCATACCCGCTACGAACGGTATCGCACAACGCTTTAGCTCTGCCAGTTCTTCCATTTCATTATTGCTTTCTCTCATTGGGCCTTGGAACTTATAGTGCCGAGCTAATTTTTACTCAAATCATACAAAGTCGGCCTACTGTCTGGATTAAGCGTTGGAGGCAATATTACTGCCACTGTCAACGATAATGACAATTCCAATAATTCCGTCACCAATACGGCGAACGTCAATGTTTCGATGACAGTGAATGAAGCAAGTGCACCAGCTGCCCTTGGGCAAACAGTGGCAAAGGCGGCAACAGATGCTTCGTTTCAATCGACAGGAACCACGGCTGGCAAGGTGGACGATTTATGCTACGTAGCGAATGACAGTTTTGAGCCCTTAGTTACATCGTTTGACTAGAGAGAGTTTGGGGCTCTCGGCCCATTGCAGACGTTCGTGGGGTGTCGAGGAACTTCTAAAGGATTCACGAAAGCAGTCATTCGATAGCTTAAAATTAAATGACTTCTTTAACCCCATTAGATTGCTTGGTCATCCAATTCTTTGCGCCTTGCTCGCCATACGTGACGAAATGTTCACTTGCTATATTCTGAATCTTAGGGATATGCGGAAATGCTTGCGCAACACGAGTTAAACGCCGTTTCCATCTTTCTAAATCCTCAAACCTACCCGCTGTGCCGTAGTAGTAGATTGCGTTGGAAGCGGCCTTTGCTTCTTCAATACGGATGTTGGCATCACCAGCAAAAGCGGGACCTTCAACAAGATGAATGAGCCGCGCGCCCATCTGTTACCTATCAACGCTCAATGGACAGATTGAATTGATTGCATAGTTTAGCGCGATCGAGACGGAATTCTTATTCGAGGCTTTTTCTTAAAAAAGACCTGACCATTCTATATTCATCTCTCTTTTAATCGCAATATCAGGCGCGCTGTACAAGTTCGTTTCTTCCTTGTTGTAAGGTGCTGAAACCAAGCATAAAAAGTTCCACATTGGAGATTCCGCGAATTTTACTTGTAGAAGCTACGAGAGCCTTGCAAAATAAAATGTATAGGTCTTATTATTAGCGGGGCGTTAATCGTTTTAGGATTGCTAGGTGACTATTTTTTCACAATTTTTTGTTCAAAATAAAATTACAAAAACACTTTCTTTGTTGCTTCTTTTAGGAATGGTTGTTGTGTCGTTCCCCATTCACTCAGCTGTTTTAGTTAATGCTGAAGCTGAGGTGACTACGGCCTTAATTTCAGCATCGGCAACCCAGGAAGCCGAAGGCCGACTTGCTGATCAGCGTATTCGAGAGCAGCGCGCTGAG
>JBDWKL010000014.1 GCA_039973685.1 Hyphomicrobiales bacterium | reverse complement strand
CCCTCTCGGCATTGCAATCCCTCGGGTGAAGCCGCCTGTGCCGCCGAAGCGTTTCAGTGCGCATCACAATTCAAGCGGTTCCATCGTCAAAGAACTTGCAAGCCTTCGCGATGGTACGCGCCTAAAGCCTGTCACCATTGTTCATATGGGTGATAGTCATATTGCGTCTGACGCGTTTACACGCGGTATCCGCAATGGCCTTCAAGCTGAGTATGGTAATGCGGGTCGCGGTGCTATTCTTCCGGCGAAAGCCTTTAAATGGACACGTGCAGACGGTGTGAAAATGTCCACGTCTGGCACATGGTCATCTGCAAGCAGCTTGACCACGAAGACGGGGCCTTATGGTCTGTCTGGTGTGCGTGTTTGGTCTTCTTCATCCAATGCAAAAATGAACCTTGCAGCCACGGGCCAAGGGTTTGATTGGGCTGAAGTGACAGTTTTGACAGGACCGCAGCAGGGTAAAGTGAAAATCTCTGCTGGTGGACAATCTAAAGTCGTCAATGCAGTTTCACCGACACGTGGTTCAAAAGTTGTTCGCGTAAAAGCTTACAGCAAAACGGCCTCTGTTAGTCCAGCAGGTGGCGGTCGCACCACTGTTCTCAATTGGGCGACAGGCCGCGAAGAGGCGGGCGTTCGTTATGTGAACTTCGGTATTGTGAGCGCGACAGCTCACTTGCAAAAGCGTTGGGACAAGAAGCTTATCGCCAATGACATTAAGCACCTCAATCCAGATTTGGTTGTTTGGGGCTATGGCACCAATGAGGGCTTTAACAGTAACCTTGATATGAATGCATACCGCAACCAAGTTTCATCAATCTACAACACTGTAAGTGCAGCAGCACCGAAAGCTGACTGGTTGTTCCTTGGTCCTGCGTCTGGCCTATCCCGTCGCGGTAAAGCGGCTGGTCACTGTAATGGCTACCGCATTCCATTGAAGTTGGGTGCTGTGCGTTCAACACTACAAGATTTTGCCGCAGAAAACGGTCGTCACTTCTGGGATTGGAATGCAGCAATGGGTGGTGATTGTGCGATTGATAAATGGGCACGTTCTAGCCCGAAGCTTGCTCTATCTGACCGTGTTCACTTAAACAGTGCTGGTTATCAAAAGAGTGCCGACGCTTTGGTTGCTCACATCAAGAAACTCGTGAATAAGCCGCAAGTTGTTGCTGCTGTGAGTTCTGAAGAAATCGGTCAATAGGTTCTTTAAAAAAATTGAAACAATGCTAAAACGCAGTCTCATAATTATGGGACTGCGTTTATGCTTTTTCCAACTATCGATTTTGCATTATTTTTTATACTCGTTTTTGCCACTAGTTGGTTTTTGGTCAAACTACCGTCGATTAGAAAACACTTTTTACTGATTGTAAGTTATGTCTTTTATGGCTGGTGGGATTGGCGTTTTTGCGGGCTTTTAGCGCTCAATGCGATGATCAATTATGGCGCGGCGCTGTTGGTGTCTGGCGCTAACAGCGAAGGTAAGCGTAAGCTTTGGATTGGCGTTGCGGTTACCCTTAATCTCGCAATTCTTGCAACGTTTAAATATCTCGATTGGTTCATGCAGTCGTTGTCTGATTTATTGATTGCAGTTGGGCTTGAACGGGACGTTCCGTTGTTTGATTTGATTTTGCCTATCGGCATTTCATTCTTCACTTTTCAGGGCATTTCTTATGTCGTTGATGTGTATCGCCGCAAAATCGAAGCGGAGCGGTCGCCTTTTGATGTGGCGCTTTATATCTCCTTCTTCCCGCAGCTTGTGGCAGGTCCAATTGTGCGGGCGGCTGAGTTTATGCCGCAGCTCAAGAAGCCTCCAGTGCTAACCAATAAGATGGCGGCGTTTGGGATGGTTCTCATTCTTGTTGGTGTGTTTAAAAAGATGATCGTCGCCAACTATCTGGCGACCCTTTATGTGGACGAAATCTTCTTTGATCCAGCAAGCCAAACATCGCTTGATTTGCTGCTCGGCGTTTATGCTTATGCCATTCAAATTTACTGTGACTTTTCAGGCTATAGCGATATTGCCATCGGGGTGGCTCTTCTTTTGGGGTATCGGTTCAATGTGAACTTTAACCAGCCGTACCGTGCTTCGAGCTTGCAAGATTTCTGGCGGCGTTGGCATATCTCTCTATCAAGCTGGTTGCGTGATTATCTTTATATCCCCTTGGGTGGCAATAAGGGCGGCGTTATCAAGACTTATCGCAATTTGCTCCTGACCATGCTGCTTGGCGGCATTTGGCATGGGGCGGCTTGGACCTTTGTAATTTGGGGTCTCATTCATGGTGGTGTCTTGGCTGTTGAACGCGCGCTCACGAGTGGCAAGCAGAGCACTGTAAACATGATCACCAAACTGCTTGGAATCTTATTCACGTTCCATGTGGTTTGTCTTGCTTGGATTTTCTTCCGTTCTGAAACATTGGAGGCCGCTCTTACCTTTATTGCAGGTCTTGGTGCGTTCACCAGTGAGTTTTCGACCATCACGCCGTTTATCTTGAGCTTGATCATCGCAACGATGGCATTTCAGTTTACGCCGAGTGACTTGTTGCAAAGAGCAGGGGGCTGGATGGAACGGGCAGGGGCGTTACCGCGGGCTGTCGTTTTTGTGGGCGGTTTGTTGCTCATTCAATGGGTCGCACCAAATGACGTTGCGCCGTTTATTTATTTCCAATTCTAGGGGGCGGATATGAACACGACAGTTTGGCAAACCTTGATTATCATGTTGGTGGCGATGTTATTTTTGGCCACCTTTAATTCGTCCTCACTGCAAACATGGTCGTATGACCTGCAACCTGGTCCTGTAAATGACATGATCAGTTTGAGCGCCGAACGGTGGCATATTATGATGGAAGAATGGGGAGCCGCAGGCGTCACAGAGTTAATTCGAAATTGGTTTAGCGAGCAGACAGGGGCTTTTTAAGCGGTGCGCCTTATCAGCTTTAACCAAATGTCACAACACTTATAAATTTTAGATTGTGCGTTGCCAGCACGCAGTTACCATGTTTGTCTATGCTCTGAGATAACAAGATGAGCATGAAATGACGAAAATTACCGGTATTAAAGCAGTTGTATTTGACGCCTATGGGACAATGTTTGATGTCCACTCGCCTGTAGGGAGATTAGCATCTAAGCTTGGTGATCAAGCGCAATCAGTTTCGGCTATGTGGCGTGATAAGCAGCTTCAATATACTTGGCTTAGAAGTTTGATGCAGGACTATAAGCCCTTTACTCAAGTCACATCGGATGCGCTCGCTTATGCGATGGAAGCGCACGGCATTGAAAATGATGCGCTTCATAAAGAATTGGTCGATGCCTATTTCACGCTTGCAGCTTACGACGATGTAGCGCCATGCCTTGATGCGTTGCAGGCGAAAGGCTTTAAGACCGCCATTTTGTCGAACGGTTCAATGGACATGTTGGACGCTGCGGTTGATTCTGCTGGTATCGCTGACAAGCTGGATGCTGTCTTGTCTGTCGAAGCGGTGCAAGTGAACAAACCGGACCCGCGGGTTTATCAATTGACGCTGGATCATTTTGGAATCAAGGCGGAGGAGGTCTGTTTTGTTTCTAACAATGCTTGGGATAGCCACGCAGGCGCGCATTTTGGTTATCAGGTTGCGCGGCTTAATCGTTACGGCGCCTTGCCTGAGAAACTTTCAGGCACGCCCAAATTTTTAATGACAGATCTTTCGAAGTTAGCAGAACAACTTAGTGGGTAGACTGCCAATAAACGATGATTAGGAAAATTCGCAATTTTCCGTCATGGTTTGGCAAAAATGCAAATTGACAGAGGATTGGCTCTTGGTTAGCGTAATTGAACAAGCGTTCATTTAAAGGGGTTGATCTTTAAAGTGGCACTTAACGGACATTGGAGGATGCTTCGGCATTTGTCTGTAAATGGGAGGAACGAATGGAAAGAAAGAGCGCCAGCGGTGCGTCCGCTGGACTAGATACTTTTCCGAAACTTTTGCTTAGAAATGCCCAGAAATGGGGTAGCAAAGCTGCTATCCGAGAAAAAGACCTTGGTATTTGGCAAACGTGGAATTGGTCTCAGGTCCTTAGTGAAGTTGAACCTTATTCGCGTGGTTTGCATGCCCTTGGTTTAAAGAAGGGCGAAAAAGTTGCCATTATTGGCGACAACCGTCCCCGCCTTTATTGGACTTTTGTTGCTGCCCAAGCATTGGGCGCTATTCCAGTGCCGCTTTATCAAGATGCGGTTGCTGATGAGATGGTTTTTGTTCTCGAACATGCTGAAGCTAAAGTTGCGGTTGTTGAGAACCAAGAGCAAGTTGATAAAGTGATGTCTATTGCAGACCGCTTACCGATGCTCGAATACATTATTTATGACGACTCTCGCGGCCTACGCGAATATGAGCATAAGAACCTTTTTAGTTTTGAAATGATCCAAGAAAAAGGCCGCGCTAATAGCGAGTTGAGCCGTGATAAATGGGTCTCATTGATTGATCAGGGCAAGGGCGAAGACGCCTCTGTTATGCTCTATACATCTGGTACAACAGGTAAGCCAAAAGGTGTTGTTTTATCAAATGACAATGTGCGCCTTAGTGCAGATGCGGCTGTTGATTTTGATAGCCTTGATGATAGTGACACGATCCTTTCTTATCTACCGATGGCTTGGGTCGGGGACCATGTATTCTCCTATGCTGAAAGCTATGTGGCTGGTATTTGTATTGCGTGTCCTGAAAACTCTGACACCATGCACCATGACCTCGTTGAGGTTGGGCCAAGCTTCTTCTTTGCGCCACCGCGTATTTTTGAAACGATGCTCACCAATGTGACGATCCGCATGGAAGATGCGAGCAACTTCAAGCAAGGCATGGTCAAATATTTCCTCGACGTTGCAAAACGTTGCGGTGAAGGTGTGATGAACCGACGTAATCGCGGGTCAAACACGGGCTTTTGGGGCGGTGTGCAAAACTTCGCAAGATCGTATGCGCGGCCCTTCTTCTTCATAACCAGCTTCTTTGCTCTTTTCGTGTTTGGCAGCATCTATTCGATCGCCTCGTCAGGCGCTTCGGCTGGTTCGATCATTCAGATTTTCTTGGTCTCACTGGTTGCAGCATTTGTTGTGAGCATCGTTGTCTACTGGCTTTTGCGAAACGTTTTCGGGGCCAAAATTCAGTGCCACTTTACAATGGATGTATTGAAATACTGGATCGGTGATTTGTTGGTCTATGGCCCGCTTAAAAACACGCTTGGTTTTTCCAACATTCGGGTTGGCTACACAGCGGGTGAAGCTGTTGGCCCTGAAATCTTCTCGTTCTATCGTTCTCTCGGCATCAACCTCAAACAGCTTTATGGCCAAACGGAAGCGACCGTGTTCGTAACCGTTCAGCCTGATGGTGGTGTGCGTGCTGATACGGTGGGCGTGCCAGCGCCGGGCGTTGACATTAAAATCAACGACAATGGCGAAGTGCTCTTTAAAAGCCCTGGCGTTTTCCAAGAGTATTATAAAAACGCGAAGGCAACAGCTGAGACGAAAACCAAAGATGGTTGGGTTTACACAGGCGATGCTGGCTTCTTTGAGAGCGATGGTCAGTTGAAGATTATCGACCGCGCGAAAGATGTGGGTAAGCTCACCAATGGCAATTTGTTCGCACCAAAATATATCGAGAACAAACTCAAGTTCTTCGCGAATATCAAGGAAGTTGTGACGGTTGGTGATGGTCGTGATTATGCGGCTGCGATGATCAATATTGATTTGCAGGCGGTTGGTAATTGGGCAGAGCGTAACAATGTTTCTTATGCCAGTTATCAAGAGCTTGCAGGGCATCCAACAGTTTATGAAATGATCGGCGAACATGTTCGCGACATGAATAAATTGCTTGCCGAAGAACCAAATGTTGCCGGTGGCCAAATCAAACGTTTCTTGATCTTGCACAAAGAATTGGATGCGGATGACGGCGAATTGACGAGAACGCTAAAAGTGCGCCGTCCGTTTGTGTTCGATCGTTATGAACCTCTCATTGAAGCGCTTTACGATGGGTCAACCGAGAAATACGTAAACACTGAAGTGACCTTTGAAGATGGTCGAAGTGGCGAGATTTCTGCAACGGTTCAAATTGTAGATTCGGAAACTTTCCCGATCCGCCAAGCTGTTAAGGAGGCTGCAGAATGAATATACAAGCAAGTATAGGCAACGCGACTTCTAGTCGGATTTCTGAAGAAAATATTTTGGACGTCGACAGCATTTCGCTCTCCTTTGGTGGCGTGAAAGCCATCCAAGATGTGAGCTTCAATGTGAAGAAGGGTGAAATCCGCGCGATCATCGGGCCGAACGGTGCTGGTAAAACATCTATGTTGAACGTGATCAACGGGTTTTATCACCCGCAAGTTGGCACCATTACTTATAATGGTAATCCGCGTTCTGCGATGAAGCCTTACGTGGCAGCAAGCCAAGGCATCGCTCGCACCTTCCAAAACGTTGCGTTGTTCCGCGGTATGTCCACTTTGGACAATATTATGGCGGGTCGTACTTTGAAGATGAATAAGAACTTCTTCTGGCAATTGTGGCGTAGTGGCCCCGCGCTTCAAGAAGAAATTGAGCATCGCAAATTTGTCGAAGAGATTATCGATTTTCTGGAAATTCAGGCCATCCGTAAAGAGGCTGTTGGGCGGCTACCATATGGCTTGCAAAAGCGCGTTGAACTTGGACGTGCGCTTGCCATGCAGCCAGACTTACTTCTGCTCGACGAGCCAATGGCTGGTATGAATTTGGAAGAAAAGCAAGATATGAGCCGTTTCATCATCAGTGTGAACCAAGAATTTGGAACGACGATTACACTAATCGAGCACGATATGGGTGTTGTGATGGACTTGTCTGACCGTGTGGTCGTGTTGAATTATGGCATGAAGATTGCGGATGGAACGCCTGCAGAGGTGAAAGCTAATCAGGACGTTATTGATGCATATCTGGGGGTATCACACTAATGGAACTGTTGAGTAAAATTTTTATCGAACCGTTTGAAACCATGTATGCCCTGCCAGATCTGTTTTTACAGGCTCTGTGGGAAGGTTTTGTATCGGGTACTCTTTATTCTCTTATCGCGCTTGGTTTTGTGCTGATTTTTAAGGCGTCAGGTGTTTTTAACTTTGCTCAAGGCATCATGGTGGTGTTTGCAGCACTCGTATTGGTGGGCATTCACGCGTTAGGTGTTCCTGCCTATATTGCGGTGTTGCTGACATTGGGTGTCATGGCGCTTCTTGCAATGACTGTGGTGCGCTTCGTGATGAAGCCGCTCGTGAATCAGCCTGATATCATTTTGTTCATGTCGACAATCGGTATCACATTCATCCTCATTGCTGGTGGCCAGCTGATTTTTGGTGGTGAGCCTAAGGCGATGATCACTACTGAGCTTGGTTTGCCAACCGGTTCGAGTGATTGGGAAGTTGGTGGTGGCCTTGTCATTTTCCAACACATTGATATTGCAGCAGCCATCATTGCAGCCTTGTTGATTGCGGGTTTGGCTTTGTTCTTCAACAAGACGAAAACAGGCCGAGCGCTTCGCGCGGTGGCCGACGATCACCAAGCTGCACTGTCAGTGGGAATCTCGCTTGAACGAATTTGGGTTATCGTGTGGTTTGCAGCTGGTGTCGTTGCGTTGACTGCCGGAATTTTGTGGGCCGCTAAATCGGATGTTTCCTTCGCGCTTCAGGTGATCGCGTTGAAAGCTCTGCCGGTGTTGGTCTTGGGTGGGTTCACATCCATTCCGGGCGCGATCATCGGCGGGTTGATCATCGGTTTTGGTGAAAAGCTGTTCGATCTATATTGGGGATCTCCAATTTTGGGCGGCGGCACAGAAAGCTGGTTTGCCTTCATCATCGCACTCATTTTCTTGCTTTACAGACCTGAAGGTTTGTTTGGCGAAAAACACATTGAACGAATTTAGGGGAGGTTTGGCAGATGTTTTACCGTGAAACAGGTCAGTTTAAAGCAAGCTATAAAACCGACTCAGCAAAGTTCCCGATTTTTCAAGACAAGCTATTCATTTGGTTTTACATAATCATTGGATTTCTCGTGATCCCATTCTTTGGTAGCGAGTTCTTTCTTGGCGCGATAATGATCCCGTTTTTGGTGTTCACCCTTGCGTCTATCGGTTTGAACATTCTGACTGGATATACCGGACAAATATCACTCGGGACCGGAGCCTTTATGGGGGTAGGGGCTTATGCTTGCTATAAGCTGACGCTTGCCTTCCCTGACGTGAATATTTTGATCTTTATTTTCGTATCGGGCTTTTTCTCAGCCATTGTTGGTGTGTTCTTCGGCTTGCCGTCTTTGCGGATCAAGGGATTTTATCTGGTTGTTACAACGCTTGCTGCGCAGTTCTTCCTTGAGTGGGCCTTTATCCGTATTCCTTGGCTTTACAACTATAATGACTCGGGCGCGATTGAAGTGCCGCAACGCGAAGCATTTGGTGTCATTGTAACGGGTGCACAAGCCTCTGCTGAGGTCCGCTATCTTGTGGTGTTGGCCGTAGTCGTGATCATGACTTGGTTTGCTTCCAATTTGATTTCAGGACGGATTGGTCGTCAGTGGATGATGATCCGCGATATGGATATTGCTGCTGAACTTATGGGCGTGCGTCCACTCTATGCAAAGCTTTCTGCCTTTGCCGTATCGTCGTTTTATTGCGGTGTCGCTGGTGCGTTGATGGTGTTCTTGTGGCTTGGTGCAGCCGAGGTTGAAAGCTTCGACTATAACCACTCGTTTGAAATATTGTTCATGGTGATCTTAGGCGGGCTTGGAAGTTTGCTTGGTTGTTTCTTAGGGGCAGCGGTAATCTGGATTTTGCCAGTGATTATTCGCGATTGGTTGCCGCCGTTGGTGGATGCTCTAACACCTTTTACCATCACGTCATCTGCTGCCGATCTTGTTTCAGATATCATTATTGGTGTTATGATCGTGGTATTCTTGATTATGGAACCGTTAGGGCTCGCGCGCTTGTGGTCTATCATCAAACAAAAATTACGTGTTTGGCCTTTCCCATACTAGGGGAAGGTCCGCAGGGTTGGAACTCGCCTTGAATTTATAAGAGTTCTATTAGGGAGGATCGACATTAAGTTGATCAAATGAGTATTGGGAGGAAACTATATGCTCAAGAATATGATAATTGGAGCTGCTGCATTTGCAGTCGCAGGATCTGTCTTCGCATCGACACCGTCTTTTGCTGAAGATACGCTTTACATTCCGTCGCTCAGCTATCGTACTGGTCCATTTGCTGGTGCAGGTACACCGATTGCGAATGGTTTTGCTGACTACTTCACAATGCTAAACGAACGTGATGGCGGCATTGGTGGGGCGAAAATCGTCCTTGAAGAATGCGAAACTGCTTACAACGCTCAAAAGGGTGTTGAGTGTTATGAAGCGACTAAAGGTAATGGCGCGCTTGCCTATAACCCTTATTCAACTGGCATCACGCTACAGCTGATCCCAAAAGCACCGGTCGATAAGATTCCGGTTCTTTCTATGGGTTATGGCCTGTCAGCGGCTGCTGTTGGTGAAAAGTTCCCTTGGACTTTCAACTATCCAGCATCTTACTGGAGCCAAATGTCTTCCATTCTTCAGTACATTGACGCAAATGGTGGCATCAAAGGTAAGAAAATTGGCTTTATCTACCTAGACGTTGGTTACGGTAAAGAGCCGATCCCACTACTTGAAAAACTTGCCCCTGAAATGGGCTTTGAATGGGTTGGTTTCCCTGTCGGCGTTAAAGAAATGCAGGCTCAAGGTGCAACATGGCTCAACGTTCGTAAAGAGCGTCCAGACTGGATGATTGCTTGGAGTTTCGGAGCAATGACACCAACGGCTATTAAAGAAGCCGCTAAAATCCGTTTCCCAATGGATAAGTTCATTGGTAACTGGTGGTCTGGTGCTCATGCCGATCTGGAACCAGTTGGCGCGCCTGGTAAAGGCTACAAAGCTGCTAACTTCTCCGGCGTTGGCGTTGACTTCCCTGCACTTCAAGATGTGATCAAGCACGTTGTTGATGCTGGCAAAAGCCAAGCAGAAAAAGACGATGTGGGTAAAGTGAACTACAATCGTGGTTTGTTTAACGCTGTGATCATGGCTGAAGCTGTTCGTGCCGCTCAAAAAGCAACAGGCAAGAAGGGTATCACTGGTGAAGACATGCGTCTTGGTCTTGAAACTTTCGTGCTTGACGAAGCGCGTTTGAAGGAAGTTGGCTTGGAAGGCTTTACAGCGCCTATTTCTGGCTCATGTAAAGACCACGAAGGTTCTGGTTCTATCTTCATCCAGCAGTGGGATGGCAGCAATTGGGGCCGCATTAGCGACCTTATTCCGCCAATGACTGAAGTTGTGAAACCTTTGCTTGCAGACGCTGCAGACAAGTATGTTTCTGAGCAGTCTGGATGGCAGACACAAACTTGTGGCTAAGCCTACCTAACTAAATTTGGAAGAGGGCGGCTTGCTCGCCCTCTTCTTTCAAAAAAATCATGTATCACCGCCCTTCGGGAGACTTGCTATGAACGCCCCAATGAATGCAGACCAAGAAGATGCAAGGCCGATCCTTTCGGTCAACAATATTGAAGTGATCTATGATCATGTGATCTTGGTGCTCAAAGGTGTTTCGTTAGATGTGGCACAAGGCGGTATCGTGGCGCTACTGGGTGCAAACGGCGCTGGCAAGACCACAACATTGAAAGCCATTTCGAACCTCTTGCAAGCTGAACGCGGCGAGGTGACGAAAGGCAATATCGAATTTAAGGGTGATGAAATTCAATCACTCTCTCCAAACCAACTTGTTAAACGCGGGTGCATACAGGTGATGGAAGGTCGTCACTGTTTTGAGCATTTGACTGTTGAGGAAAACCTTCTGACAGGCGCTTACACGCGCAAAGACGGACGTGCTGCGATCGCGAAAGATCTTGAGATGGTTTATAATTATTTCCCGCGCCTGCGTGAGCGCAGAACATCGCTTGCTGGTTATATTTCTGGTGGCGAACAGCAGATGACGGCGATTGGTCGCGCGATGATGGCAAAGCCAACCATGATCTTGCTCGATGAACCAAGCATGGGCCTTGCACCACAGCTGGTTGAAGAAATCTTCGAAATTGTCAAACAGTTGAATGAGAATGAAGGCGTGAGTTTCTTGCTTGCTGAGCAAAACACCAACGCTGCCCTGCGCTACGCAACCTATGGCTATATTCTTGAAAATGGACGTGTGGTGCTTGATGGCGATGCGAAAGAACTCGCTGAGAACGAAGACGTTAAAGAGTTCTACCTTGGCGATGGTGGTGGCGGTGATGATGACGAAGAGAAAACATCATTCCGCGATGTGAAGCACTATAAACGACGTAAACGCTGGCTCGCCTAATTCTTCTCAACAAAGTTGAAAAGCAATAAAGCTTAGCGCGCAGAAGGTATCTGATATGGCAGACTATTTTGACAACCGTGAAACCCAAGATGGTGGCGAACGGGAGAGGGAGCTATGCGCTCGCCTGCCTGATTTAATTGCTCATGCGGTGAATAATGCGCCAAGCTGGGCCGAGCACTTTAGTGGCTTTAATCCTGCTGAGGTCACATCACTGGACGCGCTTGCCTCATTGCCTGTTCTGCGAAAACCTAAGCTAATGGAAAAGCAGAAAGAGCAACCACCGTTTGGTGGCTTTGCCGCTGCTCCCGTCTCCGAATTTGGTCGTGTGTTTATGTCGCCTGGTCCAATTTGGGAGCCACAGCCAGAAGGTGACGACGCATGGAATGGCGCGCGCGCTCTTTATGCAGCCGGATTTCGCAAAGGCGATATTGTTCACAACGTCTTGTCGTATCACATGACACCGGGTGGCTTTATTCTTGATCAAGCAGCGGTAGCCCTTGGATGCGCGGTTTTTCCTGCTGGTCCCGGAAATACGGAAACACAGGTGCAGGCGATGCAGGCTTTGCAACCTGTTGGTTATCTAGGTACGCCAGATTATCTGAAAGCTATTCTTGATAAAGCTGACGAAATGGGTGTGGATTTAAGTTGCATCAAAAGGGCGCTGGTTTCTGGTGGTGCGCTTTTCCCAAGTATGCGCGAAGATTATAACAAGCGCGGCATTTCTGTGCTGCAAGCTTTCGCGACCGCTGACCTTGGGTGTATCGCATACGAATCTGAAGCGATGGAAGGCTTGATCGTCAATGAGGATTACATTGTTGAAATCGTAAAACCGGGCACCAATGAACGCGTGCCTGATGGCGATGTTGGCGAGATCGTTGTCACAAGCTTCAAAAAGAACTATCCACTTATCCGTTTTGGTACGGGCGATATGTCTGCCGTGCTTGCAGGGCAAAGCCCGTGCGGACGTTCTAACATGCGTATAAAAGGCTGGATGGGTCGGGCTGATCAGCGCACCAAAGTAAAAGGCATGTTCATTGACCCGTCACAGGTTGCTGACATTGAGAAGACTGTCTCCGGCCTCGGCCGTCTTCGCCTCGAAGTGGTGAGAGATGGTGACCGTGATGCAATGGTCTTAAAATGCGAATGCGCTGCCCAAGATGATGCAGTGCGCCTTTCTGTGGAAGAGGCGGTTTTGTCGATCTGCAAAATGAAAGGCGAAGTTCAGTTAGTTGCCCCTGACAGCCTGCCTAATGATGGCAAGGTCATCGACGATCTTCGCGATTACGACAGCTAAAACGTTTGAAAACACTTGAAGTATACACGGTCAAATTGGCCGTGTATTCGAATGTTTTCTCGTACGAGAAATGATTGAGGGAAAGCAGTGGTACGCCCTAGGGGAATTGAACCCCTCTTTCCAGGTTGAAAACCTGGCGTCCTAACCGATAGACGAAGGGCGCGCACTGGAGCCAGTGTATAATGTTTTCAGTTCTAGGTGGCAAGAGGAAAAACTAAGTTTTATCGTTGTTTTTTTTATACCAATTTTACCTACCATTTGAGGGTGGAATTTAAGGCCTTTGGAGAGCGTTTTGATTATCGATAATGTTAAGGATGCCCGCACTGCGCTTAGCCAAGCAATTATGGATGCTGATACGATATGTTTCTTCACAGGAGCCGGTATCAGCACCCACTCTGGTATTCCTGATTTCCGAAGCCCAGGCGGGATTTGGTCGCAATACCGCATTGTTGAATTTTCAGAGTTCGTATCAAGCGAGGCTGCAAGGCGTGAAGATTGGGACCGCCGCTTTCATATGGCTGAATTCTTCGCTAAGGCCGAACCAAATGCAGCGCATGCATTCATTGCAAATTTAGTAAACCAAGGCCGCGCCAATGGTGTCATAACCCAAAATATTGATGGACTTCATCAACGGGCAGGGGTGAGTGATGACCATGTGGTTGAATTTCACGGCACTGGTGCTCATGCTCATTGTTTAAGTTGCGGCAAACGGCATGAGATTGACGTTGTGGAGCAACATATCGAAGAAACGGATGATATTCCCACTTGTGAGTGCGGTGGTTTAATCAAAGCAGCGGTTGTGTCGTTCGGTGAAAACTTGCCACCAAGCAATATCCAGCGGGCCGAAAAAATGATTCAAACAGCAGATTTAGTGATCGCAATTGGTTCATCGCTGCTCGTTTGGCCTGCAAGTGGGCTATTAGAAGCCGCATTACGGCAGAATTCCGCGCTTATTATTATTAATCGGGAACAAACGCCATTTGATGGATATGCTCGATTGGTTTTACGAGGGGATCTTGTTGAAATTACGAAAGGAATCGTTCTTTAGTCATTTCGTGCTGATGGTGTAATTTTTGTTCTTACGACTTTGCGTTGCAAATCTTTATCCCCAGCTTGATTTGACATCTAGCAAAATCCACTGGCTACCAGTTTTGTCGATGGTATTCTCAATGAGAGAATCAATTGTTGAATCGCGAAAAGCAAAATTCAGGCGGGTTAGAGGCGTTGCGATGGAAGTGAAATTTGATAATAAAGCGACCGGCTTAGATGCCACCGATGGTGTGGATGAAGCCAATTTGGACCTCGTGGAAGTCGCAGGGTTCATTAAATGGTTCGATGTTTCAAAGGGTTTTGGATTCATTGTGCCAGATAATGGCATGCCGGATGTTCTTCTCCATGTTACATGTTTGAGGCGGGATGGGTTCCAAACCGCTTATGAAGGTGCTCGCATTGTTTGTGAAGTGGCTGAGCGTAGCCGTGGATACCAAGCATTTCGCATCCTTAGCATGGATGAATCGACTGCAAAGCATACAAGCCAGATCGAACCCTCATCGTCTTACACTCCTGTGGAAGCGGTTAGTGGTTTCATGCCTGCGACCGTTAAATGGTTCAATCGCATCAAGGGCTATGGTTTCTTAGTGCTGCAAGAAACGGACGAAGACGTGTTCATTCATATGGAAACGTTGCGCCGTTACGGCATTGCAGAACTGCGTCCGGGCCAAGTGATGACCCTTCGTTATGGGCATGGTGCTAAAGGCTTGATGGTTGCGGAAATCAGACCTGCGGACTTTAGTGGATTGCCTGCGTCGCATTAGTGGCCTTCACGTAAAATTTTACTCGACGATTTCAGCATGAGCAGTGTAGTAATTGCTCATGCGTATTTTTATCTCTCTCCTCCTCACTCTTGTTTTCAGTTCTATTCATGCCGTGGCGCGTGAACCGCTTGTGCTGAAATTGACCAAAACGATGACCATTAGTGATGGAAGTGATGCAACTGTGTTTTGCGCTCATCCTGCGACTGATGAAGAATCCCGTGTAACTGGATTGATGTTTCAAAAAACGCTGCCCGAAAAAGCTGGCATGGTGTTTGATTTTGGTGAAACGCAAATGGTCAATATGTGGATGCGCAACACAATCCTTCCCCTTGATATGATTTTCTTCGATGGTGCGGGCAGAGTGGTCAATATCGCCATGAATACCAAACCTTTCTCACTGGATATTATTTCGTCAGAAAAACCGTCGAAATTCGTTTTGGAAGTGAATGCAGGCGTCGCTAAGAAATTTGGATTAAATGTCGGTGATCAAGTCACGTTCGGTGATAATGACTGCAAGCTTTAGCGCTCGCAGCTAAACTTTTGACCACTTAATTTGATACAGTTTCTTGAATGATGAAGGCGGATAAAATTTCGTCACTTCTTTTTATAAAAAACGCTTGAACAATCGAACTGCTTGGTTTATCCACGGCGAGTGCTGAGCAGCGATCAGGCTTTCTGTTCAGTGATTATCAACCGCATCGACTTTTAGCGATTGATATGAATGGCATCGGAGCGTAGCGCAGCCTGGTAGCGCATCTGGTTTGGGACCAGAGGGTCGCAGGTTCGAATCCTGCCGCTCCGACCATTTCTTCTCAGATTGTTGACATCAAAACCGTCTATCATGGCAATGCTGTTTGTGGATTTAAGTGGGGCAGGCTGCTCCATAGCATTGAACCGTGTGCCTGTTGCCTCTATAAGGAATCATTCACTTGATCATTGTTATGATGTGACCTTGGTGTCATATGAGTGAAACCCTGACGTAGCAGAGAGAACGACAATGGTCGCAAGAATTTACAAGCCCACAAAATCAGCCATGCAGTCTGGCCGAGGCAAAGGTAATGAATGGGTTTTGGAGCATGTGTCCAACGACACAAAAGCACGCGACCCTTTCATGGGCTACACGTCATGCAACGATATGGATAGCCAAGTGAAGCTGTCTTTTGAAACGCAGGAAGAAGCTGAAAATTACGCAGAGCGTCACAGTATCGCTTATACAGTCGTAAAATCAAAAGAGCGCAAAATCTCACGCGTCGCTTATTCTGATAATTTCAAATATGGCCGCTTGACGCCGTGGACGCATTAAGGCATTCCCTCACATAATGGTCCCGTAGCTCAGCTGGATAGAGCAGTTGACTTCTAATCATCAGGTCGCAGGTTCGAATCCTGCCGGGATCACCATTTATTCTAATTTTTATATTGTTCGTACTCGCGCATGGTGATGACCTTATCGTGCGGATCATCTCGGCTGAGTTGTTGTTGAATTGAGGAAACCCCAGAGCTTGCTGAAACCTTTGGTTTGCTGGCAGATCCCACTCGTTTGTCGATTGTAATTGCTTGCATGGACCAAGAACGATCTGCTGGGGGCATTGCTGAACACCTTGGTTCGTCAGCGTCTCTAACCAGCCACCATCTTAGGCTTCTTCGCTCAGCGTGTATTTTGAAGTCAGAACGGCGGGGAAAGCAGGTGTTCTACTCCATGGCAGATGCCTGTGTGCATAGTGTCCTCAAAATCATGATCGATCATTTGTTCGAGCATGGCCATCATGACAACGAAGAATAATAACTGGAGATAATCATGCCTGAAGTAACCCAGCAAAAATGCGCTTGTTCAAATTGCGTTTGTATCGTTGAAATTAAAAGTGCGATCAAAAAAGACGAACAAAACTATTGCAGTAATGACTGCGCTGATGGCCACCCTAGTGGGGCTGGCTGCGGTCATGCTGGATGCAAGTGCGACGGTTAACTGATAACTTATAGACGCCCTTAAACTTGTTTAAGGGCGTTTTTTTATGCTCACTTATTCGCTTGAAGACCAAGCAACCGCGTCATGCGGGTGAAGGCTCTCTATATGCCGCACATAAATTTTGGGCTGTGAGTAGTTTTCAAGCGCTGCTTGAATACGGCGTGCAGCATCCTCAACGAACATCAGATTTTGACCGTTAAGAGCCGCGAACGCTTGTTCATCGGCACGTTTAACAGCTGTTTGGACAGGTGTTGCAAGGGCTCCTTCAATTCGGTCGATAAGCGCGAGTAATCCGAGGCTCTCGCTGTTTGGTTCATTCAACTGGATTGAGACCTTGGCTTTACTTCTTTGGCTGTGGGGTGTTGCGAGCGTTGCGTTGTCCCTTAACCATTCAGCGGCAGTTTCAATGTCAATTGCTTTTTCCCCGTCAAATGCATCGCGAAAGCCGTTTTCAATCAATTGCCGTGACAGGGCAGCGGAGCAGGGGCAGGTAGATGAATATTCGACTGTCACTTCAGCGCGAAGGTTGAATGTACCCTCAATGAGGGATGCTTCTAATTTCACAGGATAGGATTTCCAACCTGCTAGACCCTCTGTGATAAGGGCGGCGCGGCGTTGCAAGAGGTCAAAGTTCATTTTCATGCGCGCGTTCTGACTGCCGCAATCTTTATGGGTATCAACCATGCCCGCCAACAAGTTTTGAATTGAAGCTGAGGCTAGCGTTTCACCTTCGCCTAACCCGCTATTGAGAAGACGGTAGAGGCGTGACATGTGAATGCCCTTCACATGGGGTGCTGGAAGGTCAACCTGCAAATCAGCTCTCGCATGGAGGTCGCGCCGATCACCTTGCTCAGTCACGGTAATTGGCAAAACGATGCCCTTCATACCAACCCATTCTAGCGGGCTGAGTTTTGGAGCTGTCTCGGTAAGGGAGACATCTGGCAATATTGCATTCATCGTTGGGTTCCTGATGGATTAGTTTTCAAATATTGTGTTGCTTTTGCGCTGTTAAGCTGTGGGTCGGAGGCTGTTGATGTCGCGGTTGCAGGAGAAATGCGGCTTGATCTTTGGTGGTGGGGCCCACCTACATCAAGCCGCATATCGCAGCGCTAAGCTGCGTCTTGCGCCCGTCGCCATAAAGGAAACGGGTCAGGGTAATTTGGCAGTTCATCTATTGAGGTAGCGGTCATCACGGGAACCAAGCAGCTATCCAAGCGCGCCTTCAAATTGGACCAATCAATATCAGCACCAATAAAAACGATCTCTTGGCGACGATCACCCCAGAGGTCTTCCCAGTTCGTTTTCATATAAGCGCGCAGGCTATCGTGATCTGGCCATTGCTCTTTTGGTACTGTGGCCCACCATTGCCCCATAGGAGAAACTGAAGATAAAGCACCTGCGAGAGAATATTCAGCAACCCATTCAGGGCGCGAGGCAATCCAGAAATGCCCTTTTGCTCGGATCACACCTGGTAATTCACCGTTGAGTAGTTCTGAGATTTTCTCAGGAATAAAAGGCTGGCGCGCACGATACACATAAGAGGCAACACCATACTCTTCCGTTTCAGGTACATGGTCAGCAAAGCCGTAAAGTTCTTTGGCCCACATGGGATGCTCATGCGCTTTTTGGAAGTCGAACAGTCCTGTTTCTAGAATTTCGCTGGCAGGCACGTTAGAGTGATCGACCTCAATAATCTTCGTATCAGCATTGAGACTACGAATAATCTTGCGGGCGGCGTCTACACGGATTGGTCCAGCATCGCTGACTTTGTTCAAGACGACGACATCTGCAAATTCGATCTGGTCTGTGAGAAGGTGAACGAGCGTGCGCTCATCGTCGTCGCCAAGTGTTTCGCCCCTGTCACTCAAGAAATCATGGGAAGAATAATCTCTCAACAAATTGACGGCATCAACCACTGTAACCATCGTATCAAGTCGTGAGACATCTGAAAGGCTGTCACCTTCTTCATCTTCAAACTCGAAGGTTGCAGCGACTGGTAAAGGTTCTGAGATGCCAGTTGATTCAATCAGCAGGTAATCAAACCGATCTTCTTTCGCCAAGCGACGCACTTCTTCCAAAAGATCGTCGCGCAGGGTGCAACAAATACATCCATTAGACATTTCGACGAGCGTCTCTTCAGTGCGGCTTAAATTCGTGTTCGCATTGACAAGATCAGCATCGATATTGACCTCGGACATATCGTTTACAATGACGGCAACACGTCGTCCTTCGCGGTTATTTAAGACACGATTGAGCAATGTTGTTTTTCCAGCTCCCAGAAAACCTGAGAGAACTGTGACAGGAAGTCGATTATCAAGCATCGTGCGTAATTCCTTTTGGGTTGAACTTCATGTAACTTTTTAAGTTACTGAATTTATGTAACTCGCATAGTTACTAGACTTATGCAACTGGCATTGTTACGTGTTTCCACATAATGAGGAAAATTGCCTATGAAACGTAACAGTCGCTTATCGCTCGCGTTGCACACACTCGGCCATATGGCGGTGGAGCAGGGGGAGCCGCGAACATCTGCGCACATCGCGACCCATGCCGGTACGAACCCTGTTGTGGTTCGTCGGGTTTTAGGGCGACTTCGGGAGGCGGGGCTTTTAACGTCTGAGAAAGGACATGCGGGAGGTTGGAAACTGGCTAAGTCTCCAACTGAGATAACTCTGGCTGATGTTTACACAGCTCTTGATGAAAAACTTATCGCAACAGATGGCGGGGATGAAGTGCCCCGTTGTTCTCTCGAACACGCGCTTCGCGGCCAAGTCTCGGCGGTAATGGAAGATGTTGAACGGACTTTAATTGAGCGTTTGAGCAAGACAACCATTGCGGAGGTCTGCAAAATCAAGAGTTAGTTTCAAGGTCCAAAGAATAACCAGCAGAACGCACGGTTCTGATCGGGTCTGCTTTCCCTTCTTGGCGTAATGCTTTGCGTAATCGGCCGACATGAACATCGACAGTGCGTAGATCAATATCTAAATCGTGCTCCCAGACCTTTTCTAAAAGCTGATCTCTACTCCACACCCGACCAGGCCTGCTGAGGAAGACAGAAAGCAAACGAAACTCGGTTGGACCGAGATTGAGAGCGATGTCATTACGGGAAACTTTGAATTTCTCGGGATCAAAGCTTATGTCTCCATATTCGATAATCTGCCCAGCAGTCATAGAGCTGTTGCGGCGGATCAAGGCGCGCGTTCTGGCGAGCAGCTCGGCGACCGAATATGGTTTGACCATGTAGTCATCAGCACCAATGTCTAGCCCGCGCACTTTGTCATTTTCTTCACCGCGTGCTGTCAGCATGACGATTGGAATATTCTTGGTGTTCTTTCCGCGCTTTAATTGGCGGCAGGCTTCAATGCCGGATAATTTGGGCAACATCCAATCGAGAATAATAAGGTCTGGATTGTTCTCTTCTGCAAGCAACAATCCTTCTTCGCCATCAGTTGCTTTGATGACTTGATATTGTTCTTGCTCAAGATTGTAGGCGAGCAGCTCCATTTGGGCTGTCTCATCTTCAACGATTAGAACTTTGTGTTTTAACATCGGTCTATCAGTCTTTTTCTTCAGCAACCATTTGACTTGTTCTGTCACCAATTGGGCGACGATCTTCTGGCATTGCGCCCGTTGCTGCATAGCGGATTTGTTCAGCGATGGAGGTGGCGTGATCGCCCATGCGCTCAAGGTTTCTCGCGATAAACAGCATATGGGTGCAGGGCGTGATGTTGCGCGGATTTTCCACCATATAGGTCAGCAGTTCGCGAAACAGCGTGTTGTGCATGTGGTCGACTTCTTCGTCCCGCAGACGCAATTCATCAGCCATCTCTACATCTTTTTTGATGTATGCATTGATGACGTCGGTTACCATTTTTTGAACCATGTCACCCATGCGCTGTATCGTTTTTTCCGATGTGCCAACAGTGCGAATGCTCGCCAATACTTCGGTTCGTTTGGCGATGTTAGTGGCATAGTCTCCAATGCGCTCAAGGTTCGACGAAACTTTCAACGCGCTAATAACATTGCGCAAATCATCGGCCAAAGGCTGCCGTAGTGTGAGCGTTTGCATCGTCAACTCATGAACTTGCGTATCCAACAAATCGACAGCTCGATCTTCCTTGCGCACCATTTTTGCAAGTTCCACATCACGAACCACGAGCGCCTTTATAGCTTGCCCGATTTGGGTTTCGACTAGTCCACCCATTTCCAAAATCATGTTTTGGATTTGCTCTAACTCTTGGTCAAAGGACTTTACGATATGAACATTTTCCATAACTTCACCTTATGATTTCACTCTATGATCTAACCGATTTTTCCGGTTATATAATTCTTTGTCCGCTCATCATTTGGGGCGGAGAATATGTTGCTTGTATCACCATATTCAACCAAGTCACCTAAATGGAAGAACGCGGTGTGCTGTGACACGCGTGCTGCTTGTTGCATTGAGTGTGTCACAATGACGATAGAATAGCGTTCTCGCAATTCATCGATAAGCTCTTCAATGATTGCAGTCGCAATCGGATCAAGGGCAGAGCAGGGCTCATCCATTAAAATTACTTTTGGCTGAACGGCGATTGCACGCGCAATACATAGGCGTTGCTGTTGCCCGCCTGAAAGCCCCATGCCTGACTTATCAAGACGATCTTTCACCTCGTCCCACAACCCTGCGCGCTTCAAGCTCTTTTCAACAATCGCATCAAGCTCAGCTTTAGAACTGGTTATACCGTGAATGCGCGGTCCATAGGCAATGTTGTCATAGATTGATTTGGGAAAGGGGTTTGGCTTTTGAAAGACCATGCCGACTTTTTGACGAAGGCTCACAACGTCCACCTTGGATGCATGGATGTCTTGTTTTTCAAGGGTGATCATGCCTGAAACTTTGCAGATCGGTATGACGTCATTCATACGATTAAAACAACGCAACAAGGTGCTTTTGCCACAACCAGATGGGCCGATAAGCGCTGTTACAGCATTCTTTCGCACGTCCAAATTGACATCAAACAGTGCTTGTTTTTCGCCATAATGAACGTCGACATTGCGGGCACGTAGGACCGTTTCCTCTTGGTTGCTTTCGGCGCTGTTATTGAGCATCTGCATTTCTTTTGACATTACCATGTTGTTCAACTCTTCTCTCCTACCAGCGGTTTTCTAATCGACGCCGTAGCACGATTGCGATGAGGTTCATTGCGATAAGGAAAACCAATAAAACCATGATGGCTGCTGAGGTTTTTTCAAGGAAGCCTCGTTCTGGGCTGTCGGCCCATAAGAATATCTGCACTGGCAAGGCGGTTGCTGCATCCGTTATGCCTTGCGGTACATCGACGATAAACGCCACCATGCCAATCATCAGTAGTGGTGCCGTTTCGCCGAGTGCTTGCGCCATGCCAATGATGGAACCTGTCAGCATGCCCGGCATTGCAAGCGGGATGACGTGATGAAAGGTCGTTTGTATTTTGCTGGCACCCAGACCTGTCGCTGCATCGCGAATGGATGACGGGACAGCCCGCAAAGCAGCTCGTGAGGCAATGATGATGGTTGGCAAGGTCATGAGCGCAAGCACCATGCCGCCGACCAAGGGTGTTGACCTTGGCAAGCCAAAGGTATTGAGCAGGATCGCGAGGCCAAGTAATCCAAAAACGATTGAAGGGACGGCTGCAAGATTGTTGATGTTGATTTCGATAATGCGGCTTAATCGGCCTTTCTTGGCGAATTCTTCAAGATAGACCGCCGACAATACGCCTATTGGAAACGCAATGAGAAAGCACACGAGCAAGCTGAGCGCAGAACCAATAACCGCCCCTAAGACGCCTGCTTGTTCTGGTTCACGAGAATCGCCATTTGTGAAAAACTGCGTGTTAAAGCGGCTTTCGATCCGGCCTTCACCTTGAAGCTGTTCTAACCAAGCGATCTGTCTATCATCTAAGCGGCGCTGACTTTCATCGAGCGTTCTATCGATATAGCCTTTTAAGAACATATCCGCATCGCTGGAGGTGCGAACCCAGAAGTTTGCGCGTGTTCCGATTAATTCAGGCGTTTCGACGATTTGATCACGGATTGAGTATTCTGCGGTGGAGCTGACAAGGCCGTATAGTTTCTTCTTTTCTTTCCGTGACTTCGCCTCAGGAAATTTATCGCGCAAAGCAGCCTTTAATCGCTTGCCAAACCGCTCGCCTTTAATGTTTTCAGCATCAAGTTTATCTGCAGGTAAATCCATTTCGATCTGGATGAAAGACGTGCGGAAAGCCGATGTTCCCCGCAAAGCGATGGACCCAACGATGACCAGAAGGAAAGCAAGCGAAAGCAGAATTGCGAACATGCCAAACAGACGGAACCGGAATTCTGATCTGTGGCGTTTCGCGTTTCTCTTCGAGAAAATTTCTAGGTTCTCAGTCATATTGTTCCTTGTAGTGATCGACAATTTTAAGCGCGATCACATTGAGGCAAAGGGTGGCAATGAATAGCAGCAGACCAAGCGCAAATGCTGACAGCGTTTTAGCGCTTTCAAACTCTTGGTCGCCGGTGAGGAGTGTTACGATTTGGACGGTAATGGTTGTGACCGCCTCAAAAGGGTTTGCTGTTAGGTTGGCGGCTAATCCAGCTGCCATCACAACAATCATCGTTTCACCAATCGCGCGTGATGTGGCCAAGAGGAGGCTACCAGCAATGCCAGGAATAGCGGCTGGTAAGATAACCTGTCTGATGGTTTCTGACTGTGTAGCGCCCAACCCGTAAGACGCATCGCGCAATGCACGGGGTACGGCGTTGATCACATCATCGGATAAAGACGATACCAACGGAATGATCATCACACCCATTGTAAGGCCAGCGGCAAGCGCGCTTTCTGATGATATTGCAATGCCCGCACTTTCTCCCGCACCGCGTAACATTGGCGCTACGATCAAGGCTGCAAAGAAGCCATAAACAACGGTAGGGATGCCCGCTAGAAGCTCCAGTAAGGGCTTAACAATGCTTCTTGTTTTGTCTGATGCATATTCGGCGAGATAGACGGCGGAGAGGAGGCCGAGGGGTGTTGCAACGATCATCGCGATTGCGCTGATGAGCAAGGTGCCTGATATAAGCGGCACCGCACCAAACGAACCTGATGAGCCGACTTGATCTGAGCGCAGCGCTGTTTGCGGGCTCCAATCAAGACCAAAGAGAAAGTTGAAAAACGGAACTTTCTGGAAGAATGCAATTGTTTCAAATGCCAACGAGGCGACGATCCCAATGGTGATCAGAACAGCAATCGATGAACACAGAAACATTACGCTTGTAATGATCTGTTCTTGCACCTTACGCCGTGAGGATTTGCCAGTGATGTCGATTGTGGTTGGTTCAGCTTTTGACATTATAAGCTCGATTTATTCTGGCTCAGCATTCTTTCAAACACTGAGCCAGTTGTTTCAATTTAGAGGGCTAGGTTTTGCAGATTAGTGATCTTAGATTTCCACTCTTCTGCTTCCTCTTCTCCCATTGGGATCAAGCCTTTGTCTGCCAAATAACCATCTTCACCTGCAGCATCTTCGCTGATGAATTCTGACAAATAAGCTTCAATACCGGGAACCACTCCAATGTGCGCCTTTTTCACGTAGAAAAAGAGAGAGCGTGAAATTGGATAGGCGCCATCTGCAATGTTTTCAAAAGTAGGCTCTACGTCACCGATCAAGCTGCCTTGCATTTTGTCAGAGTTTTGATCGAGGAAGCTGTAGCCGAAGATACCAAAGGCGTTTGGATTAACTTCAAGCTTTTGCACAATCAGATTGTCGTTTTCGCCCGCTTCAACAAAAGCGCCATCTTCGCGAATGGTGTGGCAAAGGGTTTTGTAGGCCGTCTTGTCAGTTTTCTTGAGCGCTTTTATCCAATCAAACTCTTTGCAACCGCCTTCCATAGCAAGCTCAACGAATGCATCGCGTGTGCCTGATGTTGGAGGAGGGCCAAGCACTTCAATTTTAGTGGCTGGAAGGTTCGGGTCGATATCCGACCAAGTTTTATAAGGGTTTGGTTTTGTCTTGCCTTCACCGTCTGGCACATCTTTAGCGAGTGCTAAGAAGATGTCTTTGCGGGTGATCTGCATAACGTCTGCTTTGCGTGAATTTGCAAGCACAATACCGTCAAAGCCAATCTTGACTTCAACAATGTCAGCAACGCCATTCTTCGCGCAAAGTTCAACTTCAGATGCTTTGATGCGGCGTGATGCGTTCGTAATGTCTGGTGTTCTTTCACCAACACCTGAACAGAACAACTTTAAGCCGCCACCAGATCCGGTGCTTTCAACGACGGGCGTTTTGAACTCTGTGTTCTTGCCAAAGCGTTCTGCAACTGTGGTTGAAAAGGGAAACACTGTGGATGAGCCTACAATGCTGATTTGATCACGAGCAATGGCTTGACCAGAAGTCGCAATTGCGAATGTCGACAGGGCGAATACGCCTGTTCCTAAGACGGAAGCTAATTTCTTGATGGTCATGTCTTCTCCTTTCAGGAGATCTGTATATTGAGCGTTTACACGACCCAATTACGCAGCAGTTGTGTAGTTGCTACGACAGTTGCATGACACTTATGTGACAGTTGTGGATTAAGCCGGTCAGGCGGTGGTGGGAAGGAAAACAGAAAACGTGCTTCCAACGCCAACTTCACTTTCAATGTGAACGCGCCCGCGATGGTGGTTTACGATGTGCTTTACAATGGCAAGCCCAAGGCCAGTGCCACCCATGTCGCGGGAGCGGTGGGCATCAACACGGTAAAACCGTTCCGTCAATCGCCCGATATGTTCGCCAGCGATGCCTTCACCATGATCGCGAATTTCAACACAAAGTATGTCGCCAGAAATGCCAGCCACGTGGTTTTTTACACCAATAGTGACATCTACCGCCGTATTGGGTGCCCCGTATTTGATAGCATTTTCTATTAGGTTTTGTAGAACCTGTGTCAGCTCGTCCGAATTGCCGGGGATAATATGATTTGGTTGGGTCGTGTGGATGTTGATCTTACTTCCGTCACTTGCTGCTTGCTCTTCAAGGCTTGCTTGCACCTGTTTTGCAATCGCCACAATGTCGGCACTTCCTTGCGGGCGCACGCGCATATTGGCTTCAACTTTGGACAGCGACAAAAGATCAGAAATTAAGCGCACCATGCGCTTTGCTTCACGATCCATCAGTTCCAAAAATCGAGATTTCGCCGCTTCATCATCACGGGCAGGCCCGCGAAGTGTTTCAATGAAGCCAGCAATGGAGGTGAGGGGAGATCGTAATTCATGGCTTACATTGGCAACGAAATCAGAACGCATTTGCTCTGCTTCGCGAAGGTCAGAAATATCAAGGAAGCTGACAAGTATCTCTTCACTCCCGATATCACTTGCAAGCATTTTAAAGAGAGCTTTGACGGGGTGTTCAATCGTAACATTGGTTACAGCAGAGCTTTGACCATTTGCAACGAGGTCTATTGTCTTAATGCAATCAGGGTGCCGGACCACTTGAATGAAATCGAGGCCGATGAATTGTTCACCAAAAACTCTGTCGGCAACATCATTGGCAAATTTGACCTTTCGGTCACTGTCCAAAATAAACACAGCCTCTTGAAGGGCGTTCAATACTGCATAGGGTGTTTTTTCAATCACGGGCACTAGCTCAAAATGGATCATTTAGAACTATCTAATAGCACGTTTTCT